>NZ_MVOM01000021.1:0-59387 GCF_002018895.1 Acinetobacter sp. MF4640
TTCTTGACTCAAGCATTAATGCAGTACGATCTTCAAAGTTAAGATGATGGTATGACAATTTTATATACTCCATAAACCCTTTAAATTAATTAGGTGGTTTATGTCGCACTTCAAGTTTTACTCTGCCCAGACATATACTTGCCGTAATTGTATTTGTCTTTTTCAGGGTCGAGATTTTTAACTTGGATTGGAAATTTTTCACATATCTCTTGAATTAGACCAGTTGCTGAAGGGACATCTGCTTTCACTGAGCAACCAGCACCTGTAAAGAATACGTAAGGCTTTTTATTTTCTTTGGCTTGTTTTAAAAGCTGTGCAACTTCTTGTACGTTAAAACTCATGTTGTTTAAGTTATTAAAATTGATGATTAATTTTATTATACGATAAATTTCAAAAAGGTGAGATATTTGATTCAAGTTATCAGATTGGAGTCTTCTTTAAGAGGTCTGCTTTTTGTTTTGGCAGATATACAAAGCAAAAGAGTTGTTTAAGATAAAAACAGATAAAAATAGCCAATCATGTTATTTCACAAAAGCCCCACTGTATTTTAAATTGATTTTACGTTCTTAACATGAGGTCAACACCATGACAATGAAATCGATCCGTTTTAACAGTGGAGAGCTTGCATGCCAATGCTAGTTTGTATCAATCACCAAAAACAGCGCACTTATCTTGGTTTAGGGGAGGCATTAAACCAAGATGAGCAATGAAAACGACAAACCCAAGCAATTCAAATATCTAATACCAAAAAGACTGTAAAGCCCCTAATACTTGGGGCTTTTTTTATTTTAGTCGGTTATGGTCTGATTAACTGCATCACGAACCTCTTTAGGTTCAATGTGACTAATTTTATGCCCAAAACTACGTAACCACCACACCAGTTGATTGGTAAAAGGTACGGTAGCATGAACCAAGATTTGCCCATTTCCAAGCGGTTCTAAAACCTGATTGGTACTGAGTTTGGTTTCTTCCAAATACAGCGCATCTATTTCAGTCATAGTTAGGGTAAGTGCAACGGTTTCTGTAGGTTTTGAAAAGTCTACACGGAAACCTAATGCGCCCGATTCGATATATTCATCGATATCAAAATTGACTGGGTGTAAGGCACGAGTGTTTAAAACTGTCGCTGATTTGAAACGGTGCAGTGCAAAGGTTTGAATATCAGTTTTGTCGTGGCGGGTACAAATCAGATAAATAATTGCACCTTTTTGAACCAGTGCGAGTGGATTGAGCGTATAGGTTTTTGCTTCAACCGCTTGGTTTAAGCCTTGATAAACGCATTCCAGTTGTTTGTCTTGGAGCAGCCCTTCATAGATGGCTTGCTGCGCTGTTTTCTCCACAATCGGAGGAATCAGCGGTTGTGTCGCAGGAACAATACGTACGCGGTTAATCCATTGGCGCACATTGTTTTGGGTAGAGAGGCTACGACGTGCTAAGTCAAACCATGGATTCATTTCTTCAATTAAGCTTGGAGGAAGAAGATGTTTAAGGTGTTCTTCAACCATCATAAATGTCACCGCTTGAGAGCTGGTCATGTGCGGTAAGCTTTGAATCGGAGCATCAGAACGCCAACGCCAACCTTGAGGCACAGCCCCATTGTTTTCAATCGGGAAGCGTTGAGAGATTTGATTTAAATCACGTTGAATAGTTCGCAAAGTAATGTCGATACCTTCACGTTGTAAAATCTCTTGCAGCTCTCGAGTGCCCATCCATTTTCCAGTGGAAAGGCGAGACAAAATTTGCCATTGGCGATAGAGACTATTGGACGTTTCTTTTTCTTGTATAGACATAGTTTAATAAAATATAGGAGTCGAAATTACTTACTTGAATGTGAACACAATAAGAAAACTCATTCGTTTAAGCAAGCTTTGCTTGAAATTTTTCAGTTATATTTTTTGACACAACTTAATGCGAAATAGAATTGAAGCAATGCGTTTTTTATCGATTAATAAACAAAGCATCTTTAGAAATCCATGGCATAGATATTGCTACGTATGGGTTACATATCGATAACAATTGAGAGGTTTGTATGTTTAAAGAAGATAAAGATACAAATGTAAATACGATGTTGGACGGATATAAGCTTAACTCTCCTGTATTAAATCCGATTCACTCTCATGATCGTCTATCGAGCCAGTCTGTTGGATTGTTTCATCAAATGACCTCGAATTTCTTTAATGAAATGACAGATGACCAAGCGATGTCTGGTGAGGCTTGTGCGCGTATTGAGCACTGGTTGTCACAGCATAGTGTAGAAGAACTCGAAGAACTGAACCAAATTGCCAAACAGCATTTTTTATATGAAGGTATTACGTTTACTGTATATGGTGAATCTGAGGGCATTGAGCGCACCATTCCTTATGATTTAATTCCACGTGTGATCGCTAAACAACAATGGAATAAAATCTCCCTTGGCTCTGCACAACGTGTGCGGGCTTTAAATCTATTTTTACATGATATTTACCATCAACAAGACATTCTCAAAGCGAAAATTATTCCAGAACTGCAAGTGTTGACGCATGAAGCTTATCAACCGCATATGTATGAGCACCGTTTAAAAGGTCAGATTTATAGCCAAATTAGTGGAATTGATATTATCCGTGATGGGCAGGGTGAGTTTTATGTGCTCGAAGATAATTTAAGAACGCCGTCGGGCGTGTCTTATATGCTTGAAAGTCGTAAGATTAGTGAAAAACTTATGCCTGATTTGATGCAGAAGAACCATATTTTAGGCATAGAACAATACCCACAATTACTAAAAGAAATCTTGGCTGAAAATGCTTATGTCGATCAGCCTTTCATCGTGGTGTTGACACCGGGACGTTATAATAGTGCCTATTATGAACATGCTTTTTTAGCCCGTGAAATGGATGTGCCTTTGGTGACATCGCGTGATTTGTTTGTAGAGCATGATAAAGTCTATGTCAAAACCATTCGTGGCCGTCAACGAATAGATGTGATTTACCGCCGTTTGGATGATGCTTATCTTGATCCGCTGTGCTTTATGCCGAATAGCACTTTAGGTGTCGCAGGGTTGATGTCCGCTTATTTGAGTCATAACGTGGTTATTGCGAATGCACCAGGCACAGGGGTTGCGGATGATAAATCGATTTATCCTTATGTCGATAAAATGATTCAGTTTTATTTAGGTGAAAAACCTATCTTAAAAAATGTTCCGACATATCAATGCCGTAACAAGCAAGATTTGGCTTATGTACTCGAGAACCTTGAGCAGTTAGTGGTCAAAGAGGCGCAAGGTTCGGGTGGGTATGGTATGCTGATTGGACCGCAAGCCTGTAAAAGTCAAATTGAGCAATTTAGAGATAAGCTCATCGCGACGCCGCATTTATATATTGCCCAGCCCACTTTAGAGCTTTCAGTCAGTCCAACCATGACTGAATCGGGTGTTTCTGAGCGTCATATTGACCTTAGACCGTTTGTGCTCAGTTCACCGTATCGTACCGAAATTGTCCCTGGCGGTTTAACACGTGTTGCGATGAAAGAAGGTTCGTTGGTGGTCAACTCATCCCAAGGAGGAGGAATTAAAGACACTTGGGTCGTGGAAAACTTACATTCATAAAATAAACAAATATGAGGGTAGAACTATGATTTTATTAAGCACCAATGCTGAAAATATTTTTTGGTTAGGGCGTTATTTAACACGTACTCAATATTTGTGTGCTCAGTTTCCTTTTACCCAAGACCAGCCTGCAATGGATTATGCGCATGCATTTTGTTTGCCTGCTTTTGATGCGTGCTCACTGAATGAGCTGATTTTAAACCCAAACAATCCTGCTTCATTTAATCAGCAATTTCAAAGCGCTAAGAGTAATGTACAAGACTTGCGCGGGATTTTATCTGCAAAGGCATATGCGGAACTGAATCAATTTATCAAAAATGCCACTGAAAACACCGCCTATATTTGTGATGTGGTTGGAGAGTGTCAGGATGTACTTGAGTCTGAAGCCAGTGATGTCTTTTTATTCTTTAGTTTAGGGCAAATGATTGAGCAGCTCGACCGTCAAATTCGCCTGAAACAAGATGCACAAAATACTTTAGTTGAAATAGAAAACATCGTCATGTTGTTAAAAGAAATGGGCTGGCTAAATTTGGCACAGGCTTGGCTAGAGCTCAAATCACAACCTGATGCGATGAATTTTTATCATTTTAGTGATTATATTCAACAATTGTTTGAGGTTGATGTATGAAACTTATGATCAATCACCAAACGCATTATCAATATAGTGAATTGGCGCTGAAGAGCATTCAATATATCAAAATGACACCTACGAATAATTCACACCAAAAGGTATGTCATTGGCATGTGAGTGTGCCAGGAGAGCGTGAAGAAAAACGGGATGCCTTCCAAAATATTTGGATTACCAGTTCGCAACGTGAAGCCTATCAACAGCTGACCATAATGGCGCAGGGCATTGTTGAAATTAATAGCTTGGCAGAACATGGCATCCAAGATCGACTGAATCCCAATTTATTTTTACAGCCGACGCTCAATACCCAGTGCAATGCTGAAATGAAGGCATTTGCACATCAGTATGTGCCTGAGTTGAATCGGGAAAATTTGATGAAACTGTCAGAAGCAGTTTTAGTGCATATTCCTTATGTACCTGCCAAAACTTCGGTGTTAACTTCGGCAATTGATGCATTCAATGGGCAACAAGGTGTATGTCAGGATCATAGTCATGTTTTTATTGCTATGTGCAAGCATCTGGGCTTACCGGTACGTTATGTATCGGGGTATTTGCATGTGCCTGAAACTTCACACCTCGCCAGTCACGCGTGGGCCGAGGTGTATATTGATGATGCATGGTATTGTTTTGATACCAGTAATCAATTGTTCAAACCACAGTCACATATCTATGTAGCTATTGGGCGCGATTATTGGGATGTGGCTCCCGTTCGTGGCGTACGTGAAAAAGGTGGAGTGGAATCGATGCATTCCATGGTACAAGTTTTAAGTTGTTAAGGTTTAGCTGAAAAAGGATGTTCTATGACCTATTGTTGTGCACTTCGTCTTCAAGATGGTTTGGTTTTTATAAGTGATACGCGTACGAATGCAGGTGTAGACCATATATCCGTGTTTAGGAAACTGTATACCTTTGGTGTGGAGGGTGAACGTTTTATTGCGATTCAAACCTCAGGAAACTTAGCAACGACCCAAGCGGTGATTGGGCATTTAAAAAATCATCTGGAGTTAAGCCAAGAACCGAATTTATATAGTGTCAATACCATGTTCGAAGCGGCTGAGTTGGTCGGGCATACTTTGAAAAAAGTCTTGGCGGATATGGCACCAGACACGCAAGAACAAAGTAATTACTACTGCAGCTTATTGGTCGGTGGGCAAATTAAAGGGGCAGAAATGCAACTTTATAATATTTATCCGCAGGGGAATTTTATTTGTGCGACCAAAGATACGCCGTATTTTCAAATTGGTGAAAGTAAATATGGCAAGCCGATTCTAGATCGTGCATTACGGTATGACATGCCCTTAGACGAAGCGGTGAAGTGTAGTTTGATTTCTTTTGATTCAACCTTGCGTTCCAATGTTTCTGTAGGTTTGCCCTTAGATGCTTTGGTGTATACAAGAGATAGTTTGCATATTCCAGTGGGTAAGCGGATTGATGAAGAAGATCCATATTTTTCAAGCATCAGTAAGCAATGGTCAGATACCTTAAGAAAAGGATTACAAGAATTGGCAAAGCCGACGGATGACTATTTAGTATAAACGTGTTAGATGCTAAAAATAATGAAATCAATAAATTGGGGAAGTCTATGCAGCAAATTTGCTATGCAAGCACTTCAACTTCGGATCACGTACAGCTTCTTCAAGATGTTCGAGACATTTTAAGCGAAGCGCGTGATTTTAATGCAGTACATAATATTTCAGGCGTTCTTTATTATGCTGATCAGCATTATTTCCAGTGTTTAGAAGGGGATGAAGCTGCTTTAGAATTATTAATGTTGAAATTATTGAAAGACCCTAGACATAAAGATATTAAAGTCTTTGAGGCGAAAACCATTCACGTAGCACATTTTAGAGCCTGGGGCATGAAGTATGTGCAACGTATGAGTAGTGTACATACCAAAATGCGTGAGATGGGTTTTGCAACATTTGAACCGCAGAGTATGAGTCAACAACAAATTGATCAGCTATTGCAAGACCTTTATGATGCCCAGCCCGATGAGAGTTTGTGTTGAAAAAAGCCCAAGTAGAACTTGGGCTTTTTGTTAGATTTGCTTACGTGTAGGGCGATTGCTTAACCGACAAAGTAGCTCATAACCAATAGTTCCATTGGCTTCCGCAACATCGTCAACTAAGCGGTTTTCACCCCAGAGCTCAACCTTTGTACCGAGTTTGGCGTTTAAACCCGTCACATCGATCGCAATCATATCCATCGCAACTCGGCCCACAATAGCTACTGCTTGACCATTTATAGCAACATAGTTTTGCTTTGGAAATGCACGTGGATAGCCATCACCATAACCAATCGAAACAATGGCCAGTTCAGTTTCTTGGTTTGCGACAAAATGCGAACCATAGCCGACACCTTCACCTGCTTGAATGGTATTTAATGCAATAATTTCCGCCGTGAAGCTCATAACGGGCTTTAAGTCCAAGTCGTGTGCATTTTTATCGGCAAAAGGTGATGCACCGTAAAGCATGATGCCGGGACGAACAAAATCAAAATTAAGTTCTGGCCATTTAAATATAGCAGCTGAGTTACAACATGAGGCTAGGATGGGTGAACAGGCTTCTTTGATGTGTAGAAATTGCGCACGTTGCTGTTCATTGAGTGGGTGGTCAGCATCGGCGTTGGCAAAGTGCATTGCTAGGACACATGTAAAGCCTTCTGCTTTTAAAGTGTTGATGACATCAATGATTTCGGCAACTTTAAAGCCTAAACGGTTCATACCGCTATTGAGTTTTACCCATACTTTAAGCTTTTGTGCGATATACGCGGTTTTATGTGAGATTAACCAATCGACTTGTTGTTGCTGATGAACCACACACTCGATATTTTGCTCAATGACGGTTTGCATTTCATCTGCTGAGAAAACACCTTCAATCAGGGTAATCGGTTGTGTAAAGCCGAGTTCACGAATCTCTAATGCTTCTTCTAAACAGGCGACGCCAAAGGCATCGGTTTCACTTAAGGCTGCTAAACAGTCTTTGACTCCGTGTCCATAAGCATTGGCTTTGACCATGCTGACGATTTTCGCGTTTGGGGCAAGTTGTTTGACACGGTTTAAATTATATTGCAGCGCTTGGCTATCAATATAAACTGTTGCTTGACGCACCCTAATTACTCCTACAGGGTCATGGAAAGGCGACGATGAGGCTTTAATTATTCCTCATCATCGTACTGAGCATAAAACTCAGGGGATAAGTTACTAAAGCGGGTATATTGGCCTTCAAAAGCAAGTCGAACGGTACCAATAGGGCCGTTACGTTGTTTACCAATAATAATTTCGGCAGTGCCCGCTTCTTTGGATTCTTTGTTATAGACTTCATCACGGTAAATAAACATGATCAAGTCGGCGTCCTGCTCGATCGCACCGGATTCACGTAAGTCTGACATCACGGGACGTTTGTTGGGACGATTCTCGAGGGAACGGTTAAGCTGCGATAGTGCAATTACAGGGCACATCATTTCTTTGGCAAGAGCTTTTAAGCTTCGTGAAATTTCTGAAATCTCACCGACACGGTTATCACCCATACCTGGTACTTTCATCAGCTGTAAGTAATCGACCATGATGCAGCCGAGTTTACCATCGTGCTGTTTGGCAATACGACGTGCGCGAGCACGAACTTCTGTAGGTGGAAGAGCAGAGGAGTCGTCGATATAGAGCTTTTTCTCTTGCAGTTGCAAAATGGTGCCGGTAACTTTTGACCATTCATCACCATCGAGTTTACCTGAACGTAAATGTCCCTGATGGACTTTCCCGTAAGATGAAATTAAACGCATGGCGATGGAGTCGGCTGGCATCTCCATGGAGTAAACCAAGGCAGGTAAGTCATTATTAAACAGCACGCTTTCCACTAAATTCATGGCAAAAGTGGTTTTACCCATCGATGGACGCGCTGCAACAATAATCAAATCACCTGCTTGCATGCCCGAGGTTTTATTGTCGAGTTCAAGAAAGCCTGTAGTTAAGCCTGTAATGCTGCCTTCCATTTGCGACAGCTCATTCAGCTTATCAAATACATCAGCTACAACTGTATTGATGGCTTTAGGCCCTTGAGCTTTGGCATTGTTATTGTGTTGTTCAGCCAAAGAGAAAATATTAGTTTCGGCCAAATCTAAAATTTCACTGACGTTACGACCTTTGGTGTCATAGGCATTTTGTAAAATTTCAGAACTAACCTTGATCATGCTGCGCAAAGTCGAAAATTCTTTGATCTTGGTGGCATAAGTTTCCATGTTATAGAAACTAGACGGGGAGTCTGCCATCAATTGCATCAGGTACTCTTCACCACCAACCGCATCGAGTAGGTTTTGTGTAGTGAGCCAGTCATGCACTAAAACCGCATCATAGGGTGAGCTGTCTTTGGAGAGTTGTGCAATCGCGCGAAAAATATATTTATGGCGCGTCGCATAAAAGTCATTTTCAGTGAGTACATCGCCAACTTGTTCAAAGGATTCAGCAACCGTCATTAAAGCGGCAAGTACGGCTTGTTCCAATGCTAAGTTATGCGGAGGTGTACGGAATTCTTTCAGTTGCCCTGACTCATTCGGTTTATTGTCTTGTTTCGATGAGCTCTTTTGAGCAGTGGCATTCGCCTGTGACATATAACGCCCTGATTTTTAATACAGTAAGAGGGATAACTTAAGATAAATTTCACTGTAAATTTGGGAAAAAATACAGTCATTTAACTGTATGCACTTTATCAAAAAATGCAGCTGCTGTGTGCTGAATTCAAGGCTTATGGATAAAACCCATAATATTCAAATTTGGCATTTTGTGGGGCAGACGATGAAGTTTTAAGCTGAGCAATGAAACTACTTTTTCATAGAGATAAAAAAAAGAGCATGCAAAAGCATGCTCTTTTTTTTGCAAGAAATTACTCAGATACGATAGTAACGAGAACTTCAGCAACAACATCATGGTGCAATTGGATTGCGATGTTGAATTCGCCAGTGTGACGAAGTGCACCGTTCGGTAAACGAACTTCTGCACGGTCAACTTCAAGACCAGCATTTGTTAACGCGTCAGCGATATCACGAGTACCGATAGAACCGAATAGTTTACCTTCATCACCAGCTTTCGCAGTGATTACGATGTTAACTTCGTCTAATTGGCTAGCACGTGCTTGAGCAGCAGCTAAAACATCAGCTTCAGCTTTCTCAAGTTCAGCGCGACGAGCTTCAAAAGCAGCAGTGTTAGCTTCAGTAGCAGCTACTGCTTGACCTTGAGGGATAAGGTAGTTGCGGCCGTAACCAGCTTTAACTGAAACTTTATCGCCTAATTTACCAAGGTTTTTAATGCGTTGTAATAAGATAATATCCACAGCTCAACCTCACTTATGATTGTCAGTGTAAGGGATCAAAGACAAGTAGCGAGCTTGTTTAATAGCAAGCGCTAATTGACGTTGGTAACGAGCTTTAGTACCTGTAATACGGCTAGGAACAATCTTGCCGTTTTCAGTGATGTACTGTTTTAAAGTGTCGATATCTTTGTAGTCGATGTACGTAACGTTCTCAGCTGTAAAGCGGCAGAACTTGCGACGACGGTAAAAACGTGCCATTGATGTTCTCCTTATGCTTCAGCAGAGTCTTGAGCTTGTTGTGCTTCTTCACGTTGAGCTTTACGCGCACGTTTTTCTTCAGCACTCTTAGCCAATAGTGACTCTTCAGTGATAGCGTTCTCACGACGGATGATAAGGCTACGAATAATTGCATCGTTGTAACGGAACAATTCTTCTAACTCATCAAGAGTAGTT
Organism: Acinetobacter sp. MF4640; assembly: GCF_002018895.1. Lineage (NCBI taxonomy): Bacteria > Pseudomonadati > Pseudomonadota > Gammaproteobacteria > Moraxellales > Moraxellaceae > Acinetobacter > Acinetobacter sp. MF4640. The sequence continues at coordinate 9,962 of NZ_MVOM01000021.1, forward strand.
TGACCACACTCAACATTCATAAGAATGTAGTGAGCTTTGTGGATCTTGTTGATTGGGTAAGCCAATTGGCGACGGCCCCAGTCTTCAAGACGGTGAATTTGACCTTCAGCTTCTTTGATGTGAGTTAGGTAGCGTTCTACCATACCAACGACTTGATCGCTTTGATCAGGGTGTACTAAAAGTACGATTTCGTAATGACGCATTGTCAGCTCCTTACGGTTTAAACAGCCCCTAACAAAAAGTTGTTAGAAGCAAGGAGTCACAACCTAGGTTGTGTCGCATTAGATGCGAAGGGGGAATTTTAGAGACTTTGCTCGCCAAATTCAAGAACTTCTCTTAAAAAGCCCTAATTATTTTGAGGTTTTGAGTGCAAAAGGAAGACGACATAGCCTTTAAAGTTTGTATCATTTTCAAGCTTTGGAGGTCTATGCCACTGACCGTGTTGAACAATGCCAATTTTATAAGGCAGTTTTAGTGCTGAAACTTTTTTTAGATAAGCTGCATAGTTGGGTATGGTGGTTGAACCTTGATAGGTTTGAATGACCAACTCATCGATGGTGTTATTCAGGAGGTTTAAAGTCTCTTGGTTTGTCACATTGGTCCAGTCCATTAAACCCGTGATACTGAGTTGATAGTGCTGCGGCAATTGTTTTCTTAATCGACTTAAAAATAAGGCGTATTGTTGAATGTGTTTGGTTTTGGCATCGAAATCAATTTGTATGCCTTGAATATGATTCCCTGCATTTTCCCATTGCTGAACGCGTTTTAAAATTTGTGTAAGCTCTTGGCCTTGCCAGGCTAAATGATAATTACGAAAAACCAGCCACACCTTTTGCTGAGGAATCGTTAAAACGCTTACGCCTTGCGGTATGAGCTTAGAGTGACGTGTTTGGGAGTCTAAACGGATTTCACCTTGTAAAATATAAATTTCTTTAGCCGTATTTAGGTAAGGGGCTGATGAAATATTGCCCCAAATCCAAAATGCATCATAGTCTTCGGCATTTACCGGACCAGATGTTGAAGCTAACTGACTCGGCTGACAAGCCATGATGCTCAGCATACAGATCAGCGTCATAACAACGGAAAAAATCTGCTTCAACATATATGTCTTACCAGTAATACTTTAAGGATTGTGCCCAAGAGGTACTTGGATAGTCGCGTTTAATGTGGTCAAACCATTGTTTACGAGTGGATTTTTCAACTTCTGCATCCTGACAGTCATTCATCCCGCTTGGTGAATAACACATGATTGAGCGATAAAGAGCATAAGCTTTTAAATCGGGTACAGAACTGGATTTGGTGATGTCTTTATACACTTGGCCACGGGCAAAAATTGCACCTTGGAAGCTGGAAGTTTCTTTTTCTAAAGCGGTGACATAGCTTATGTTGTAGCCTTGAGTCGAGCGTGCATATTCGCCCAAACAAAGTCGGAGCTTTAAATCTTGAGGTGAATTTTCAAGTTTTTGAGTCAGGCTGAATAAATCAGGGCATTGCATTTGTGGCGTGATTTTTGTTCCTGCCCAAATGAAATCACTAAGGGGCGGTTGATTTTTATAGTTTGTATATGTTTCTGAGTCATATTTATACTTCGCGGCATCTTGTGGTAGCAGTACAAAGGCTTGATTAAACAGCTTAAAGTTTTGGTGTACCAATGATTTTTGCAAAGTTTTATATAAAGCTAAATTTTTTTGATCTGTACTTGATGCTTTGCTCTGGACAATTTGCATTAAGCTTTTTTCATTGGCTTCATTTTCAATAAAGCTTTTTTGCAATGAAGCTTGTTTGATTTTAGCATCTGAACCGATAAAGGCGCTGGCATTTTGCTGTTGGGTATAATGTGGATATAACATCAGCTCAAATAAGCCACGCTGTTCAATGGGTTTTGATTGACTCAGCCAACCTTCCCAATACTGCTGTGCATTTTGAGTTTGTCCGAGTTTCTCTAGAATACGACCTTTTAACAAGATTTGACTGAGTTGAAGGTAACTATTAATTGAATTAGAGGAATGTTCTGGCAAATATTTTAAAGCTTCGGCTGGTTTGTTCTGCACAAAGAATAAGTGATTGGCTTGTAGGTATTGGAACAGTTCTGGCTGACTCTTAAATAGTGTTTTTTGGTTGTTGAGTTCAGACCAGCTTAAGACTTTATCTTCTGCCGATGTTGCCTGACGCATTTGCATTAAATCTGAAATGGTCAGAAAGAAGGGATCTTTTAGATTTTTTGCATTGAATGAGCGGCTTTGAAATACATGGCGATCCATTTCAAAGACTAGATTATCGAGCTCTAGATTATAGTATTTGGAATCAGGGTGATTGATTTGCCATGCGAGTTCGTTGGTCAGGAGTTCGGTATTTCCACTCAGCCAATAACAACGACGTAGTAAGCCGCGTGCACTTGCGGCATATTTTCCCTCAGGAAAGCGTTTGAAGTAGGTAGTGATATGCTCATAGGTGTTTTTGAGTAAAGTCTGATCTACTTTATCGATTTTTAAGTCGCCATATTTACCGACACCCGACTGATAGCTTTCATTGAGGCTGCTACGAATCAACATATATTGCGATGTTTCTTTGATCCAAGGCTGATCAACCGTAGTTAATACTGAGTAAATTTTAGTAGCTATGGAAAAGTTACTATTATAAAAGGCAATGGTTGCATTTAAATAAGACGCATACTGACGTGCTTGTATAGACCAGTTCGGATTGACTTGGATGAGGGTAAGATCACGGTCACAGGCCGAGATATTTTGTCTTTCTTGAATTAGTAAATCTTTTTCTGCTTTGTTGAGATTTTTGTCGGCTTTCACCTGCTGGGTAAATTGATCCGCACCATTGTCTAGGCTACTACAATGTTCTTGGTAAGGCGTCTTTTCATTGTTTGGTTTTAATCGGGCATTCGGTCGTTTATTGGTTACGCTTTCAAACAATGTTTTAGCCGCAAATGGTACGTTGCTATATTCAGTTTCCCAAAGCGGATTATTTGGCTGATTGAAATTCAATTTGGCCAAACCCATGTCGCTCAGAAGTAAGAGCATATTGGTTTGATTGTCATTGGCGGGTGTGAGTGCAGGCAAATTGTCACAAGCTGTATAGGCATTGGTTTGAATGTTGGTCGATGGATAGCAAGAAACATCAAAACCAGAAAAACTGTGCGTGCTATAAACAAGGCTAATAGGGAACAGACTAATAAAAATAGATTTTTTAAAAAATTGTGATGGCATTTTCATTGCAGAGCATGAGTTATTGTTGTGTCTGCTATGGTAACAATTTAAAGACTAGACTTAAATATTGAATAAGTTGAAATAAAAAAGATAGAGAGAACTCTATCTTTTTTAAAACAGCGGCAAATGTGGCGCAGGTGAGACGTAGCTAAAACTAAAACTAAAACTTAATGCAGTAATTAAAATCACTGAATATAAGAAATAGCGTTTTGCCCAAACCTGATCATTTTCAGCTTTAAAACCAATGATTGATAAATATACCCAATAAGCACAGAGTGCGTTAAAGGTGATAAGAAAAAACATATTGGTATAGCCAAAACAATACAAACCATTTAACACCGCAGCAAACAGCAAGACATAAATCAAGCTTTCAACTTTCGTGCGGAAAATTGAACGTGCTACAGGTAAAATTGGAATGCCTGCATTTTTATAGTCGTCAAAGCGGTATACCGCAATTCCCCATGAATGAGGCATTTGCCAAAGTGCATATGCTAAGAAAAGCAACAATGCGGCAACATCAAATTCATTGGTCACAGCTGTATAGCCGATCACTGGTGGACTAGCACCAGAAATACTTCCAATCACGGTTTGGTGAATGGATGTGCGTTTGCTCCATAGACTATAAAAAATCACATAAACCACAAAACCAAGTACAGCAAAGCCAAAGGCATAAGCATTAACAAAGAACCAGAGTAGGGCGAAACCTAATATTCCAAGCGCAGCAGAAAATGCCAAAGCAACGGAAGGACTGATGGTTTTTTTAACTAATGCACGGTTCATCGTCCGTTCCATCTTTTGATCAATATCTTGATCAATGACGTTATTGACGACACAGCCAGAAGCAACAACCAGTGTTGTACCGAGTAGGGTGATGAGAAGAAGGAGGAAATCTACAGACCCCTGAGCGGCTAAAAAGAAGCCGCCCAGAGTGGTAACGAAGTTACCAAAGAGAATTCCTGGTTTAGTCAGGAATAAATACTTTTTCAACATGACGATCAGTTTAGATCATCATGTTGTAGTGTAAGTAGTTCATAATCCATACAGAGCCGACTAGAAGTACAGCAATACAAAGTACTGTATAGATAAATGCAATCACGTTCCAACGTTGCTCTGAAGATGAGTTCATGTGCAAGAAGTAAACTAATTGAACTAGAACCTGAGCAACTGCTGTAATTGCGATAACCGCCATAACAATACCGCGACCAAAACCACCAGCCATTACCATACCGAATGGAATTACGGTCAGGATAACTGAAAGGATAAAGCCGATCGTGTATTGCTTGGTGTTACCGTGTGAAGCACCAGCTGAGTTATGATCGTGACTCATTATAGAACTCCCATCAAGTAAACTACGCTGAATACACAGATCCAAACGATGTCAAGGAAGTGCCAGAACAAGCTTAGGCAAGCAAGACGACGAGTGTTTGGAAGAGTCAAACCATTTTTCTTGATCTGAATCATCAAAATGATCATCCATACCAAACCTGAAGTTACGTGAATACCGTGCGTACCTACTAAAGTAAAGAACGACGATAAAAACGCACTTACGCTTGGACCGTGGCCAGCATGAACTAAGTGATTAAACTCATATAGTTCCATGCCGATGAATGAAGCACCGAATAACCAAGTGATCGCTAACCAAGTTAAAACTTGGTTGACGTTCTTTTTGTATGCAGCAAGAACCGCAAAACCAAAAGTTACAGAAGAGATCAAGAGAGCGAAAGTTTCAGTTAAAACGAAACCTAAAGACTCACCGAATAATTCTTTTGCACTTGGTGTACCCATAGGCACATGGCTACTTAAAACAGCGAATGCAATGAAGAGTGTACCGAATAGAATCAAGTCACTCATCAAATAAGTCCAAAAACCAAAGACGGTGATGTCAGTATCATCGTGGTGATGATGCTCATCGTGTCCGTGGTTTTCGTGATGAAGTACGTCAGCCATTGTCTTAGTCCTTCTTCAAATGTTTTTCAAGAATCGCGTAACGTTCATTTTCAATACGCTCAACTTCAGCAGCAGGAACATAGTAGTCCACTTTCTTCGTAAACGAAGACGCGATGAAGCTGATAATAGCAGCGATGAACATTACAACAACTAACCACCAGATATGCCAGATTAAACCAAAGCCCATAACAGTAATGAACATGGCAATCACAACACCAGCAGCACGATTCGTTGGCATATGAATGTCTTCGTATGAAGTAGGTTTCGCATACGCTACGCCATTCTCTTTGTCATTCCAGAACGTATCAATACCATTGATTGTTGGAAGATGAGCAAAGTTGTAGAACGGAGCAGGAGACGAAGTCGCCCATTCAAGTGTACGACCATCCCATGGATCGCCTGTAAGGTCGAGGTTGTCGTTGCGTTGTAAGTAACCAACAACAATCTGCATAACGAAACATGCAATACCAATCGCGACTAACACAGAACCGAAGAATGCAATAGCAATGTACGGATCCCATTCAGGGTTGTCATATGTATTCAAACGACGAGTCATACCCATGAAACCAAGGATATAAAGTGGCATGAATGCAAAGTAGAAACCGAAGAACCAGAACCAGAACGCAGCTTTACCCCATGCTTCATTGAGCTTCCAACCAAACATTTTCGGCCAGTAGAAGATGATGCCGGCAAACATACCAAACACCACACCACCGATAATTACGTTATGGAAGTGAGCAATCAAGAACAATGAGTTGTGTACAAGGAAGTCCGCAGGTGGAACCGCCATTAATACACCAGTTAAACCGCCAATACCGAATGTTACAAGGAAGCCAAGCGTCCATAACATAGGAGTAGTGAAGGTGATACGACCCTTATACATCGTGAATAACCAAGAGAAGATTTTCACACCTGTAGGAATCGCAATAATCATGGTCATGATACCGAAGAACGCATTCACGTTCGCACCAGCACCCATGGTGAAGAAGTGGTGAAGCCATACTACGAACGCAAGTACTGTGATCGCAATTGTTGCATACACCATTGATTTGTAACCGAACAACGTTTTACGAGAGAACGTTGATACAACTTCAGAGTAAATACCAAATGCTGGTAATACTAAGATGTAAACTTCTGGGTGACCCCATGTCCAAATCAAGTTTACATACAACATTGGGCTACCACCCATGTCATTTGTAAAGAAGTGGAAACCGAAGTAACGGTCAAGCGTTAACATCGCAATTGTTGCTGTTAACACTGGGAATGACGCAATGATCAATACAGCTGTACACAAAGATGTCCAAGTAAAGATCGGCATGTCCATAAGTGACATACCAGGCGCGCGCATTTTAATGATGGTAACGAAGAAGTTAACACCCGTTAATAGCGTACCTAAACCTGAAATCTGAAGTGCCCAGATATAGTAGTCCACACCCACGCCTGGAGAGTATTCGATACCTGAAAGAGGAGGATAAGCCATCCAACCTGTTGCAGCGAATTCACCAATTGCAAGAGATGCCATCATTAAGCCTGCAGCACCAGCAAATAGCCAGAAGCTTAGAGAGTTTAATAATGGGAAGGCAACGTCACGTGCACCAATTTGAAGTGGTACAGAGATATTCATTAAGCCAACAACTAGACCCATTGCTACGAAGAAGATCATGATTACACCGTGTGCGGTGAAGATCTGATCGTAGTGTTCTGGGTGTAAATAACCTTCACCGCCACCTTTTGCAAGGAACAGTTGAAGACGCATCATAATCGCATCGGCGAAACCACGCAAAAGCATGATGATCGATACGAAAAGATACATGATACCAATTTTTTTATGGTCGACTGATGTGAACCATTCGTTCCACAAGTAGCCCCATTTTTTAAAGTAGGTAATACCAGCAACAACTGCGATACCACCTAAGATCATCATTGCAACTGTGACCAGTACAATTGGATCGTGCGGAATAACGTCCGGACCTAACTTACCTAAGAAGCTCATGTCTTATTCCCCTACAACTGATGAAGCAGGTTCAACAGCGGCATGTGCTTCAGATGAAGCAGCCCCGTGAGCACCCGCAGTCGCTGAGTGATCAGCACCGTGATAGTTGCTCATATATTTGCTGATGACTGACTTAAACAAGCCTTCCTCTACAGAAGAGTAGTAAGTCACAGGGTGTGGCTTAGTTGGATAAGGCTTCATTGCCTCAGCAGCAGCCTTCTCTTCAGGAGTTTTTGCTTTTGAAATCAAAACTTCAATTTGGTGTTTACCACGGTTACCGTCACGTAAAGACTCAAATTCAGCTTGATCTAAAATTGTTTTTTGTACAGCTTTAGGATTAATGCTTGTACCGTTACCTGCTTTAACTGCAGCAACCCATTCAGCGAATTGAGCGTCAGTTACAGAGTGAGCACGGAAGCGCATTTGCGAGAAGCCGTAGCCTGAATAGTTTGAAGAGAAACCGCGGTAGCCTTCAGCTGGGCTAGTTCCATCTGCTAACAAATTCAAGTGCGTTTGCATGCCTGCCATTGCATAAATTTGACCACCTAACGCAGGGATGAAGAAAGAGTTCATCGTGAAGTTAGAGGTAATTTTAAGTGCAACTGGAGTTTTTTCAGGGAAACGAATTTCGTTAACCGTCGCAATGTTAAGATCAGGGTAAATGAAGATCCATTTAAACTGTTCTGCAATGACTTGAATATTTACAGGTGCTTTATCAGATTCGAGCGGGCGGTAAGGGTCATACTTGTGTGAACCCCACCAAGTTAACCAAGCCAGAATACCAATAATAATGACAGGAATACCCCAAACTACAATTTCAATTGCAGTAGAGTGTGCCCATGTAGGTTTATAGTCTGCATCTTTATTCGACGCGCGATATTTCCAACCAAACCATAATGCCATTACGACTGATGGAATAACCACCAATAGCATTAAATAGATCGCAGTCATCATTAAGTCAGATTGACCTTGTGCAACTGGACCTTTTGAGTTTAGAAGTACCATATCACCACCACACCCAGTTAAGAGCGCGGCGATCGCAGATAAAGACAATACAGCTAAAATCGTTTGTCTCATTTTACAACCTCGGTGAAGAGTCCCATTCCCTAATAAAATTGGGATAGCGATTAAAGTGTCGCATGATTGAAAAGTTTCTTTTTAAGTCTAAAAACACTTCTCAATCATAAGACACCGCTACGTTGTAGGGCATTATGCCTCATATCGACAAACTAAGCTATACGTAAAGATGCTTTAAATGATTGTTATAAAAACCGATTTTTTCACTCGGAATTTTATAATTTATTTATGGATTTATTTTGAATATCAATAAACTGCAGAAAACTGAGGTGCGCCAAACCTCAGCTTAAATATGGGTAAATTACTGCTTAATGACCTTGGTTTTTGCCAGCTTATCGTGCAAAGTTTGACGCTTTGCAGTTAAACCAAAGACGTGATCGATGATGGTAATAAACGGCATGAACAGCATATTGAGCACAATAAAGACAACACTGCGCAATGTGAATACACGCAAAAGGCTGACTTTTTCGTTGGTTTCAACGTCTACAATTTTAATTTTGGTGATTTTTTTGCCAATACTTTGACCATTTTTTGCTAAGAAAAAAGCCTGGATACCGAGCATAATCAGCAGGTAAATGCCCATGGTGGTCCATGCTTCAGTTGGAATCAAACTGAACAGTTGTGCTTGCAGTTCACTGGCCTGTGTTGCTGTAGTAGCCGCTTGCATTTTTTGCTGAATTTCAGTGAGTTCACCAAATTTATCTGCTTGTAAAAAGAACGAGGGAATCGCAGCGGCAGGGAGCCAAAGAAGTAAATCAATGACTTTGGCTAAGACGCGTGTGCCTATTGATGCCAGTTCAGGTTGAGCAACTTTCGCCACTTTGCGGTTTGGCTGTGAAAATTGATTTGGCGTATGCATTGGCTCAGGAATAGGGGGCTGAGGCTGATACCCTACAGGTTCATACGCCAGTTTTCCTTGGGTGAGTTCACCTAAAGCTTTCCATTCGGGCATACCCTGATGCCAAACTAAATCCGTCAATAAAACTTGTTGGCTTGCGAGCATCTGATTCAACTGCTCTAAGGTATATGGACCGGCTTGTTGATTATTTCGTGCCAAGTAAATCTGCATATAAACTTAATCTCAAAATATAAGTTGGGATATTCAAATAATAAATGTATTTGTTTTCAGATTAAAAACAAATAAAAAATCTATGGTAAAACATGCGGATAGTCTAGAGAATTTCAAGCTAAAATTAACCAAAACTACACAAAATGCAGGACAGTGTAACAAGGATTATGCTGCTTCTTCTAGCTTTATCGCAATGCAATCTTTTCTCAATCAAGATGTTGATGCATGAGTATCAAACTTAGTCTAAATTTTTGCATCAATATGCTTGTTTTATTACGGATACGTTAAAAGAGTAGATATAAAAAAAGACCCTTGAAAGGGTCTTTTTTATCGGATCAAAAAGTTAAGCTTTTTGAACTTTTTCTTCAGCAAGGAAGAACCAAGTGTCTAATACTGAGTCAGGGTTAAGTGATACAGATTCGATACCTTGTTCCATAAGCCATTGCGCAAGATCTGGGTGATCTGATGGGCCTTGACCACAGATACCGACGTATTTGCCTGCTTTACGGCATGCATGAATTGCCATAGAAAGAAGTGCTTTTACGGCTGGATCACGTTCATCAAATAAGTGAGAAACAATTCCGGAGTCACGGTCTAGACCAAGCGTTAACTGGGTTAAGTCGTTTGAACCGATAGAGAAGCCATCGAAGTGTTCAAGGAACTGTTCAGCTAATAATGCGTTTGTTGGTAACTCACACATCATGATCACTTTCAGACCATTTTCACCACGTTTCAAACCATTTAACGCCAATAATTCAATTACACGTTTCGCTTCATGTACAGTACGTACGAAAGGAATCATGATTTGAATATTGGTTAAGCCCATTTCGTCACGTGCTTTTTTCAACGCGCGGCATTCTAATTCGAAGCAGTCACGGAAGTTGTCAGACACATAACGGCTTGCACCACGGAAGCCCAACATTGGGTTTTCTTCTTCAGGCTCGTATAACTTACCACCGATCAAGTTTGCGTATTCATTTGACTTAAAGTCAGACATACGAACGATGACAGGTTTGTCTGCAAATGCTGCAGCAAGGGTAGAAATACCTTCAACCAGTTTTTCAACATAGAATTCGATTGGCGATGCATAACCCGCTGTACGCGCCATCACCGCAGCACGTGTTTCACGTGGCAAGCTGTCAATGTTCAACAATGCTTTAGGGTGAACACCGATCATACGGTTAATGATGAACTCAAGACGTGCAAGGCCAATCCCTTCATTTGGAATTTGTGCAAAGTCAAATGCGCGGTCAGGGTTGCCGACGTTCATCATCACTTTGAACGGAAGCTCTGGCATAGATTCGATTGAATTGGTTTGAATCTCGAAATCTAAAGAACCTTCGTAGATGAAACCTGTATCACCTTCTGCACATGAAACAGTTACTTCTTGGCCGTCTACTAGAACTTCAGTTGCATTACCACAGCCGACAATTGCTGGAACACCCAGTTCACGTGCAATAATCGCTGCGTGACAAGTACGACCACCACGGTTAGTGACAATTGCAGCGGCACGTTTCATCACTGGTTCCCAGTCTGGGTCAGTCATGTCAGAAACCAGTACATCACCGTCTTGTACTTTGTCCATTTCTTTAATAGACGTAACAATGCGTACTTTACCAGAACCGATACGTTGACCGATTGAACGGCCTTCACAAATCACTGTGCCTTTTTGCTTCAAAAGGTAGCGTTCCATGGTACCGACGTTTTCACGGCTCTTCACTGTTTCAGGGCGCGCTTGAACGATATAAATTTGACCGTCATCGCCATCTTTTGCCCACTCGATATCCATTGGAGAACCATAATGGTTTTCAATGATCAGCGCTTGTTTTGCAAGTTCTTGTAGTTCGTGGTCGTTTAATGCGAATTGTTGACGCTCTTGTTTTTCAACATCAACCACAACAACTGATTTACCCGCAGAAGCTTCTTCGCCATAAATCATTTTTTGGTGTTTAGAACCTAGATTACGACGGAGTACAGCATGCTTGCCTGCATTTAAAAGTGGTTTAGAAAGGTAGAATTCGTCAGGGTTCACTGCACCTTGAACAACCATTTCACCCAAACCGTAAGATGCAGTGATGAACACTACGTCACGGAAACCTGATTCAGTGTCGAGTGTAAACATTACACCCGCTGCACCAGTTTCAGAGCGGACCATACGCTGAATACCAGCAGATAAAGCCACAACATCATGCGCAAAGTTTTGGTGTACGCGGTAAGAAATTGCACGGTCGTTATACAGTGATGCAAATACTTCTTTGATCGCGATCAATACGTTGTCGATACCGCGAATGTTTAAGAAGGTTTCTTGTTGGCCTGCAAAAGATGCATCTGGTAAATCTTCTGCTGTCGCAGAAGAACGAACGGCAACCGCGATGTCTGGGTTGCCGTTTGAAAGCTCTGCAAATGCTTTACGAACTTCTTGTTCGAGTTCTGCCGTCAGTGGAGTATCTACAATCCATTGGCGAATTTTCGCGCCTGTTTCAGCAAGAGCATTTACATCATCAACATTGAGGACTTTTAACTCTGCATTGATTTTAGCGTTTAGGCCACTTTGCTCGAGAAATTCACGATATGCTTGAGCTGTAGTAGCAAAGCCACCTGGTACAGATACACCTGCATTTGATAGGTGGCTGATCATTTCACCTAAAGATGAGTTTTTCCCACCTACAAGTTCAACGTCGTGTTTCCCTAATTTTTCTAGACCAATTACGCGCGCTTCCAAAGTTGTTACTCCACTTTTGCAGTATTTAATCACTATCTTGGCATCAGATTATAACAAATCTACTTAGCTTTTTGATTTTACTAAGCGACAGTCATGTAAGATCGGTTTACTATAAAGATTATATAGCACTAAGACAAATTTTTGAGGAGAATTTTAATGTCAGGAAGTAAACAATTTAAGCGGAGTGTTTTTTTTGTATCAGATGGTACTGCAATTACCGCTGAAACCCTTGGGCACTCGCTATTGGCGCAGTTTCCAAATGTTGACTTTGACATTCATATTATTCCTTATATTAGCTCTGAAGAAGCTGCTACAAATGTGGTTGCTGAGATCAATTTAAGGGCGCAACAAGACGGACAAAAGCCACTGGTTTTTGACACTTTAGTCGACCCGTACGTGCGTGACATTATTAATACTGCAAATGCTATAAATCTTGATGTATTTGAAGGGCTTATTAGTAAATTATCTGAAGAGTTGGGAACACCGCCTACAACTTTAGTCGGACAGACCCATGCAGTGACCGATTCGGAGTCTTATAAAGCACGTATTGATGCGGTGCATTTTGCTTTGGATAACGATGACGGTGCACGTACACGCCACTATGACAAGGCCGATCTGATTCTGATTGGGGTATCACGTTCGGGTAAAACACCGACTTCAATTTATTTGTCATTACAGTTTGGGATTCGTGTAGCAAACTATCCATTGACCGAAGAAGACTTGGATGACAACCGTTTACCAGCGGTACTTCGCGCACATAAGCAGAAGCTTTTTGGTTTGATGATTGATGCTGAACGCCTTGTCGCTATTCGCTCTGAACGTAAAGCCAATAGCCGTTATGCAAGCTTCAGCCAGTGTCAAATGGAGCTTCGCGCAATTGAAGGGATTTATATCTCTGAAGGGATTAAATACTTAAATGTCTCGGAAATGTCGATTGAAGAAATTTCAACTCGTGTACTCCAAATGACGGGTTTAAAACGTCGCATTGGTTGATATTGTCATTACATTATAAAGCGTCATATTGATGATGCTTTATAATGTTGATCAATATAAAAATACAGATTAGATCAAATGAAAATAATATCAAAATGCCTATTAGGTGTATTTTGTTTTGCTCATTTTAATATGGCTGTATATGCGCAAAATATATCAATTCAGCAGGCTGAGCAGGCGATTGATCAAAAATATGCAGCGCTAGATTTTTATGCAGTGAATCAACAGATCGAAAATGATGTGGTTGATTTAATCCGTGAAAATGCAGAAAGTTATGCTTATTCTTTCCCCAAATTGACTGAAAATCTTAGACTAAAGATTAATGCCTCACCGGACCAACTGCTTAAATTCTATACCTTTGATGTAGGTGGTGGCGGTACCATGGGTGAATTTTCATCCTATGTGCAGATGAAATCGAGCAATTCCACTAAACTTCAGCCTTTAGAAGCTGGCTATATTTTAAAGATTGACCAAGTGAAATGGGGTGCACAACCGATTTATCTGATTCAAAGTTATTACAAAGGCGATAGTTGTCACGGTCTTTATCAAATTCAAGCCTTTAAAATGCACGCCCAAGCTTTGACAGCAACACCAGTTTTTCAGACCAAGAACAAGCAACTAAGTTCGATTGAAGTAGATTATGACTGTCACTATGACGAAGAGCGGCGCGGTTCATATATTCGTGTTTCAAAAGACTTAAACAAGATTGATATCACTTTATTAGATCAAAACAGCCGCCCGACTGGAAAGTACTTACGTTATCAACGTTCAAATACAGGCTATCAATATACAGGTGTGACGAAATAAACAACGGGTAAGTGGCTAAAACTTACCCTATATGGTTAATGGCTATAGGTGGTAATGATCACATCGACGGGATATTCAGCGCCATCTAAACTTTGAATATCATGTTCTCGAATTTTGACGATCGGCCAAGTGATTAGCTTACAGTTGTCGCGCTGTAAGGCATGATAATAATGATCGGACTTAAAAAATTTAAGTTTATCGGCAGCGGAGTTAGGTTTGAGCTGGTGTCTAAGCCATGGGTCTTGAACTTGGGTTTCTAAGAAGCGTAAAGCCAGTAGGCATTTGATACGTGTGTTAAATAGGCGTCGGTTCTTAATAACCAGTGGATGTTGAATTAAGCGCTGAATTCCACGCTCTGTTTTTGGCAAGATAAATTGTGGCGCATTTTGAAAAACATAGACCGATTGAGCGACCTGACAAACCGACTCAAGGGCAGTTACTGTATGCTGGTTGGTACCAATAATTGCGACACGTTGTTCAGTAAAAGCATGTTGTTTAATTTCTGATGCGGTAATCAATTGCCCTTTAAAATGCTGAAAATATTCGGGATGGTTTTGAAATAAACCAGATACGTTGTCTGTTGAATACAAATTGACCATGCTTGATCCTTAATTGTTTTTTATCGTCTTTCCTTAATTTATTATTTTTAGTGCTTTTGCTCTAAAAAAGCAAAGTGATAAATTGTCTGAGCAGTCACGCTAACTTTAGTCTAGACATAGCAGCAGTTTTGCAGGGCTTTAAGGATTTTTTAAGTATCGGCTAAGATTTTGGTTATTCATTTATGCACGTCGCCTTATGGGTATGCATTAATACGCATAAGGCGATTCACTTCATTTGTACTTAACTGTTTTTGATCTGCATGAGACGTTCAAAGTTTTCTAAACGTTTGTCCGTGTCATAGATGTCACAGGTGAAAATAAACTCATCAACATCATATTCCAAAAGAAGCTGTTTCAAGCCTTCTTTCACCGTGCCATTGGAGCCGATTTGCGCCATGGCATAAAAACTGTCTACTGACATTTTTTCCGAAGGTGACCATAGACCGTCCATACTGGCAATTGGTGCTTTTAACTTTAAACTTTGACCGCGCATGAGACCTAAAACTCGTTGGTAGGCACTGGTTGCTAGATATTCAGCTTCAGCATCGGTTTCAGCAACGACCGTCGGGACACCCATAGATACATAAGGTTTGGATAAGTACTCAGAGGGTTCAAAGTTTTCACGATAGAGCTGAATCGCTTGTTTCAGCATACGCGGTGCAAAGTGTGATGCAAAAGAGTAGGGAAGACCTAGTTTTGCAGCCAGTTGTGCACTAAATAAACTTGAACCGAGTAGCCATACAGGCACATGTGTCCCTTGCCCCGGAGTTGCAATGATGCGCTGATTTGGTTCAGCGTCTTTAAAGTAATGCAGAATTTCTAAGACATCTTGTGGGAACTGATCTTCAGTTTCTTGACGGCCACGGCGAAGTGCGCGCATGGTCACTTGGTCTGTACCTGGTGCTCGACCTAAACCTAATTCAATCCGGTTTGGATAGAGTGTCGCAAGCGTACCGAATTGCTCCGCTACGATCAGTGGGGCATGGTTCGGGAGCATGATACCACCTGAACCTACCTTTAAGGTTGAGGTATTTGCGAGTAAATAGCCGAGTAGCACCGCAGTTGCAGAGCTGGCAATACCATCCATATTATGATGTTCTGCAAGCCAAAGTCGACTATAGCCTAAACGCTCAGCTTGTTGGGCCAACTTTAAGCTATGCTGTAGGGTGAGTTGTACAGTTTGATCTTCGCGGACAGGAGCTAATTCTAAAATAGAAAATTGAGTCTCGGACAACGTGCGCATTCTATTTCTCAGTTTTGTTTTATATATCGAAATAATACGATATAAGTGCTATCTTGTATATCGATTTTATTCGATGTTCTGATTGTTTTATATAAGGTATTGATTTAAAAATGAAACAAAATTTATATTCAACATCGTTGAACAGCACCAGCCACACATGCGTTTAAAACCAAAGTGGTAAGCTGCTGCATTCAGTAGAAACGATGCAGTGTCTTTTTTGAGTGTAGTTGTCAGATAAATAAAAAAGCACCCGAAGGTGCTCTTTTATTTGAAAATGTTTTATGCGGTACTTAGCGTTTACCGTTTTTGTACCAGCCTAAGTGACGGCCATTGTCACCACGGTAGTTGTGACCATTATATTTATAATTGCTATTACGGTAGCCACGGCTGTCATAACGACGATCATAACGGTCGTCGTAACGGCGGTCATATTCGTCATCATAACGACGGTCTTCAGAGACTTTTTTACCTAGAACTGCACCACCCGCTGAACCGAGACCTGCACCAATATACCCACCATTGGTACCGCCCATGTTTTTACCTACGGTATAACCACCAGCACCACCGAGTGCTCCACCAATGATTGCACCATTACGGTCACGTTTGTTGGCTGAAGCGGCTGCACCTGCACCACCACCAATGGCAGAACCAATCATCGCGCCTGTTTGTCCACCCATTTGGTTACCAATCGCGGCACCGACAACACCACCTAATGCAGATGTTAGTGCAGTATTGGTTGTATTACCTGCATATGTTGTGGTCATCGTTAATGCTGAAGCTGCAATTACGGTACTCATTAAAATTGATTTAATTTTCATTTTTAAACTCCTAAGAGCATGTCTATTTTGTCTTGATTTCACTTTAGCGAAACAAGTGGGAAGAATAATGAAGAGAAATTTTATCGAAACCGTTGCTTTGGTAAGTGCTGTGTAACGACTCTTCGTATTTTCTACCAGTTTGGCTAGAGTACTATTGCGTCTAAATCTGTGCCATAAAAAAGCACCCGAAGGTGCTTTCAATGACATCTTTACGATGCAGCTAATTAATGGTGTTTATGTTTTTTCTTCCATTTTTTACCATGGTAAGAGTCATACTGTTTATCTTTTGAGATTTTGTTGCCGAGTGCTGCACCGCCCGCTGCACCTAATGCAGAACCCACATAGCCACCATTGGTGCCGCCCATGTTTTTACCAATTGCTGTCCCTGCAACACTACCTAAAGCACTGGCTGCTGCAACGCGAGTTGTGCTGTCTGCATACGCAGTTGCAGTAAACATAGATGCCGTTGCTAATGTTGCTGACATTAAGAGTGTATTAAGTTTCATGTGTTTCTCCATGTCCAACATTGGTTGAACTGTCTTACTTTTTTCGATGTGGCTAATGTAACAAAAAGATTCCAGTTAATTGTGGAGAGTTAAAACTAAATTGAAACCCGTTGGTTTCTTGTTTGTATCAGTTTTATTACAAATGTGAATAAGCAGAATGAAATTTATCCAAAATCATGCAAATGTGGATAAACCTAGGAGTGATGCAGTTCACACTCTGAATTTTGAGCTGAAATGGCCTATTAAAAAGGTGTATATGAAATAAGCTGTTTTGCATTTTTTAAGCGTTAGTAAGGTCATAAACATGCTTTAAAAGTGTATCAATCTACTGAGGCGTATAAAGTAAACGTCGCTCAGGATTGAATAAAGATGTTCTTTGCGTGATAGAGCCGTTAAACTAAGCGCAAATTTTTTGGTGCTGTGAAACTGTATTGCAGCCTTTATATTGAGATATTTTCCTAATGAAAGAATCGTTACGTTTACGATTAGATCAACTTTCTGACCGTCACGAAGAATTAACAGCATTACTTGCAGATGTAGAAGTCATTTCGGATAACAAACGCTTTCGTCAGTTGTCACGTGAACATAGTGATTTAAGCGAAATCACAGAAGTTTGGACCAAGTACAAACAAGCTGAAGCTGATATTGAAACGGCTGAAGCGATGCTGTCAGATCCTGATTTTAAGGAAATGGCTGTTGAAGAAATTAAAGAAAATAAAGCCATTATTGCGTCTTTAGAAGCTGATTTAAATATTTTAATGATTCCGAAAGATCCAAATGATGCGAACTCTGCATATTTGGAAATTCGAGCGGGAACAGGCGGTGATGAAGCCGCTATTTTCTCGGGTGACTTATACCGCATGTACACCAAGTACGCTGAATCACAAGGCTGGCGTATTGAAGTGTTGTCTGAAAATGAAGGCGAACACGGTGGTTATAAAGAAATTATTTGTTTGGTGAATGGTGAGGGTGTTTACGGCCGTTTGAAGTTTGAAAGTGGCGCGCACCGTGTACAACGTGTGCCTGCAACGGAGTCTCAAGGTCGTGTACATACTTCGGCGTGTACCGTTGCGATTTTGCCTGAAATTGATGTTGATACAACGGTTGAGATTAATGCATCAGACTTACGTATTGATACCTACCGCGCCTCAGGTGCGGGTGGTCAGCACATCAACAAAACCGATTCGGCTGTGCGTATTACTCATATTCCAACAGGAACCGTGGTGGAATGTCAGGAAGAACGTTCACAACATAAAAACAAAGCCAAAGCGATGGCTTTACTTGCTTCACGCTTGGAAAATGCAAAACGTGCGGCAGCTGATGCAGCAACTTCTGAAATGCGTCGTGACTTGGTCGGCTCGGGTGATCGTTCAGAACGTATCCGTACCTATAACTACCCGCAAGGTCGTATGACCGATCACCGTATTAACTTAACTTTATACAAGTTAGACGCGGTTATGGAAGGCGATTTAACTGAACTATTAGATAGCTTACATCGTGAATATCAAGCAGATCAGCTTGCGATGCTTGCACAGCAGAATGGTGGATAATGAATATTGCCCAAGCTTTGGCTTTACGTGGTGAAGCTGAGAGTTACGAACGTCAAGAGAACGCATGGTTGCTGGAACACATCACCAAAATTGATTCTTTCGATTTGGTTATGAAAAAAGATCAAGTGCTGACCAATGAACAAGAGCAGGCCTATGTTGCTGCCTTGGCACGAATCGAAGCAGGTGAACCTTTGGCCTATGTGACAGGTTCACAGCCGTTTTGGACGCTAGATTTGATTGTCACTCCTGACACTTTAGTGCCACGTCCAGATACCGAGGTACTGGTAGAAACTGTATTACGATTAGACTTACCTGAAGATGCCCGCATTGTCGATTTAGGTACGGGGACGGGTGCGGTTGCGCTTTCATTGGCCAGTGAACGGGACACATGGGACATCACGGCGACCGATATTTATGAGCCAACTTTAGCCGTTGCGCAGCAAAATGCAGAAAAGCATGACTTAAATGATGTGACTTTTGTGTGTGGCAGTTGGTTTGCACCGCTAAATCGAAAGTTTTTTGATGTGATTGTATCGAATCCACCGTACATCGATGCCGATGATGCTCACATGCAAGACTTAGCAACTGAGCCTGAACGTGCTCTAATTGCGGCAGATCATGGTTTGGCTGATTTGAAAGTCATTATCCAGCAAGGCAAAAAGCACTTAACCCTTGATGGTTGGGTGGTGCTTGAGCATGGTTATGATCAAGCTGACGCTGTACAGAAAATATTTAAAGAAGCGGGCTATAAACAAGTCCGTACGGTGAAAGATTATGGTGGGAATGATCGCGTCACTTTAGGGCAGTGGACACAATAATTTCATTGTTCCCTTCAAAATAAAAGCGCATTCGATGCGCTTTTATTTTTTCTACCTTATGTTCCAAATACGTCACGCCAACGCAGTAGCCAAGTCTCGAGGGCTTTCATGATGCTATCACTGAGTTTTCCGAGCACGGCTAAAAGAATAATCGCTAAGATCACAATATCAGGACGTGAAGTTTCTCGGCCATCACTCAGTAAGTAGCCAATGCCTTGTGTTGCTGCAATGAGCTCTGCTGCAATCATAAACATCCATGCCAAACTTAAACTGTTGCGCAGTCCCGTTAAAATTCCCGGAGATGCTGCAGGCAAAATAATCTGTTGCACTTTCTGCCAGTACTTCAGTCGATAGACTTGTGCGACTTCGATGAGTTTTCGGTCAACGCCTTTAATGGCTGCGACCGTGTTGGTATAGGTCGGAAAAAATGCGCCAATCGCAATCAAGGTAATCTTCGATGCTTCATCAATTCCCAACCACAGTAAAAGTAGCGGAATCCAAGCTAAACTCGGGATGGATTTAATCGCTGAAAAACTGGGTTCTAAAAACGCTTCAACCTGTTTATTGAGTCCCACCAAAATCGCAAATATTAAAGCCAGGGCACTCCCAATAAAAAAGCCTAAAAACACTCGCCATGTACTGGTCCACACATGCATCCATAAATCTGCCTGCCATAAATCTAGAAAGGTTTGCCATAGACTACTGGGAGCAGGCAATAAATAAGGTTCAATAAAACCTGCACGGACCAGATATTCACAAGCAATCAGTAATAGCACTGGAAGGGTGATCGCTTTGAGAATACTCTTCAATTTCAACTGAAATGAAGAACTCTTTTTCACTTCAATATGGCTAAAAGAACTCGCGACTGACTTGGTCATTATTTGCTTACAACCTTTTGTGCATATTGTGGTTTAAACAACTGAGTCACCACTTGATTAACATTGGTGCCTTTACGAACTAAGTCTTCTTCATTCAAAATACTGCCAGACTTTTGTAATGCGGCAATCTGTTTGGCAGACGGAATATTTTGATCAAAGTTGGTACGGCTTAATTGTAATTTTGCGACATTCAACGGAAGTTTGGACTCTCGTGCCAATAACTCCGTCAGTTTCTCTGGGTTAGCTTTGGCCCATTTACGTGCTTGCTCATAGGCTTTAATCACTGCTTCAATGGCTTCGGGACTTTGCTGAGTAAAAGACTCTTTGACACTGAGTACGCTATAACTGTTAAACCCAATATTTCGATACAGCAGTTTTGCGCCAGATTGCACTTGTGCCGATGCCATCAATGGATCTAAGCCTGCCCAAGCATCGACTTGACCACGTTCTAAAGCTGTTTTGCCATCCGGATGTTGTAAGTGAACCAGTTGTACATCACGTTTATTTAGACCCACTGTATCCAGCGCTTGTAAGGTAAACAGAAATGGATCTGTGCCTTTGGTTGCGGCAATTTTTTTTCCTTTTAAGTCTTTTAGGCTTTTAATTTGGGAGTTCTTAGCAACCACCAAAGCGGTCCATTCAGGTTGGCTTTGGATATAAACGGTATTGATTGGACTGCCGTTGGCACGACTGAGTACGGCTGCAAGCCCTGCGGTTGAAGCAAAATCTACACTGCCACTATTTAAATATTCCAGTGAACGGTTACTGCCTTGGCTAAACACCCATTTAATTTCAGTTTTAGGTAAGGCTTTTTCTAACAGCTTTTGTTCTTTCACTACGAGGCTGGTTGGTGCGTAGTAGGCATAATCGAGTTTGAGCGTGTCTGGAATAGCGGCATGGGCATACGAGCCGATCAAACCTAAAATCAGTGAAGTGCTCAGTAGTTTAAAGTTTTTCATGTTGCATCATTTAAATAAGTTCATTTGTGGGTTCTTTTAACCTGATGTATGCGAAAAATAAAAAAAGAAAAATGGATAATAAAATATTAAATTGAAATAAGCAGATAATCTTAATTTAAGTATCTGAATTTTAATAACTTGATTGAGCTTTTTGCGGTTTTTTAAGTATAGAATAACTTTAAAAAAGCATAGAATAATTTCTTCTTATATGAAGATTGCATAACTAAATCATTCATTTTGAATGTAAAAAAGCGACTGTAATAGTCGCTTTTTTTAAGGGGGCTGCAAGCTTACATAGGATAGTCTTGTAAGCTGTCAAACACTTCAACTTGCTCTAAAGCATCAGTTTCAAGTGCAAGACAAAGTGTCACAATTTTCTTTAGATCAGCTAAATATTGTTCATCTTTAAACGATGCACCTAACTGAAGGGCTTGAATACGGTCAGCGCTAATATCCAACGCTTGAGCAGCTTCAATCGCATTAACTTCATTAAAAAATGCAGTAACAGCATGATTTAATTCAAGGTCTGATGCATTGAGAATACCTTGACCCAGTTGCTCTTCAAATTGTGGGGTAGGAGACTGCAAAGCTTGAGTAAAGTTTTGCACCAGACGTTGATCGAGAACATCAATCATTTTAAGCATGTCATAACCTTTAAAAGAAATAAGGTGATTAAACAGGGGGAGTACAGCCGGAAAATAAGCATTAAAGAATGCTTTAAAATTGGTTGAAAAATAATCCATTTTGGAACTTTTTGCAAATAGATTCCGATAAATGAAAGATGGATTTGTTAAGTGAATGAAAAGCCTAAATTTATTGAATAGAGTGCCTGTTTAAATTTTACACTATTGTTCTAATGGACTCGGATCGATCAAACAGAAGTATTCAATGTAAAATATTGTGGAGTTTTAATCAAAAAGTTCTTTTATTTTTACCTAATTTATTGAATTATAATAACTTTATTTAAATTATCATTGCAGTGCTCTTTATTTTACGCATCACTGATGTGAACTCAAAACATTGTGGAATTGCAATTTATAAGGACATGCTAAAGCAACATGAGGTATATCACCTTGTTTTAGCTGTCTTTGTTTGATGTGGAGAATGATGAACGTTTAAGCCACTAGTTAAAGTGCTTTTGCCTCAGTTGTTCTAGACGGAGTTGATATTGCTGTTGCCATGCACTTTCAGCTAAGTTTTGTTTTTGTTGGTTCATTTCTTGGTTGAGAGCAGCAAGTTCAGATTGATAACTGGCGATCTGTTGTTGTTGTCGAGCGACTTGTTGTTCGCGTTCAGCCAACTGCGCCGCTTCTTTGCCTGAAAAGTAGCTGTTACGAATTTGTTGGGTAATTTCTTGCTGTTGTATTGGGTCGGTGACGCCAATTAACGCCAATTTAAGGGCTTTATCGTAACTACCACTTTGACCATCAATATTTTTGCTCGGGTTTTTGTATTGTTGCTGTAATTGCGCAAGTTCATTCAGACGTTGTTGTAGCGTCATCTGCGGTGCTCGGCCCAAGAGTTCACCATAAGCAAACTGATAGCTGGCAAATTCTTTTTCTTCAGCAAAGCCGAGTTGTGTTTCTTGCTTACCTAAAGTCTGTTCACGTAAGTTCCAAATTTCCTGATAACGCTGTTGCGGTGTCATTTGTGTGGACATGGTTTTAGCCTGCATTTCTTTTTCATACAGTGGTAGACGTTCTATCAATTGTTTTAAAGTCTGGGCAAACTGCTGATCTGGACATTCGGCCAAAACCTGTTTTAATAAAGCCTGACAGTTAGTATCGGGGCAGTTTTGTTGTAACGGGTTTAATAATTGTGTGATATTGCCTGGATTTTTTTGAAAGTGTTGAATCATTTGTTGGATGGATTCTTGTTGCTGTTGTTGCTGCATTTTTGACTCGTCATTGTTTGCAGCGGCAAGCTTCTCTTGCAAACTGCTGGGTTGAGCAGTCTCTGTAAGGGACGGTGAAGATGCCTGAGTTTGACCTGATGTGGCATATGATGAGCCAAGGCCCAACCATATCACCACACCGATCACCAATATACTCAGCACCAAAGCGTTAACCCCAAAGCGCTTCATTGTTCTTCCTTATGGGTTGTATTGGAATTGACCCATTACTGGGAAGTGGTCAGATAAGTCCCAAGTCATAAATACGGGGTCGGCAGCCGAGCGAAGAATGCGGACATCATTACGTGCTTGCATAGGCTGACGGTGGTTATTGGATGACACCACGTAGTCTAAATACTCTACGGTAGAGCCACCCGTAAGTCCTGCACCTGCGAGTTTATTCACTCGTGGATCGAAGTTCGATGCGGTATATCCTGTGCTGACTGGTACTGTACCATTCAAGTTAATTTGCATTTGAGCATAATCTTGTGGCCACAGGAGTTTGTTGACATTAAAGTCACCGCCCATGAGCACTGCATCAAATGACGGGATATTTTGCTTATCGACCAAAGCGCGGATTTGCTTAAATTGTTGCTGGCGCATATCACGTGCCGCGTCGGTATCAAACGATGCGGTATGCGTGGAGGTTACATGATAGGCTTTGCCATTCTTGAGAATTTCAGCATAAATCACGCCTTTATCGGCAAAACAGTCAATCCCCGTACAGCTCGGGTAAATAAAATGATCCGTTTTTACAATTGGATGGCGACTTGCAACCAATATGCCGCTGTCATAGATATTGAAACCTGAACCGATTGGAATATAAGTTTGGTACGGATATTCCTGCGCTAATTTGGCCAACATGGCGGTACGACCAGAAGCAAAGGTTTCTTGGAATAAGATCGCGTCGTAGCCTTTTAGGTTTTGCGGCAGTTGTTCTAAACGCGAATCAATTTTACTTGCCACTAAAGGAAGAGCATAAATATTGTAGGTTAAAACTTTAAACTCATCGGCACTGCTGACAACGGGTTCTGGCACGGTATTTTGATGGATAGTGTAGTGGAAGTCGTCATAACCACCAGTGTATTCAGCTTTAAAAGCAGTCTGCGCTGCTTTTCCTGCATAATTGGTGTTGAAGCGCTGAATGTTACGATCGTTAAACCATGGTGCAGAGAAATCACTGCCAGATGCAGAGTGTTTAATATCACTGCCAGACCAAGTGCCAGTCATAGATTGCTTCAGGGTGACACTGGAACCACCGCCTGTAATCACGGTATCAAAATTATAAGTTTGACCTGACTTTACCCCAGTATAACGGTTAAAACGCAGTACACGTTTGGTTTCATAAGGTGCAATTTGGGTGGCTTCTTGAGCCCATTGACTCCCCTGAGTTAAGGTGCGTGTACCATGATGATTAATATTGACGGATACCGTTTCTGGGGTGGTATTGGTCACATAAATGTATGAGTCTGCTATCACTTGCTGACTGCACAGCAATAATGATAACCATCCGATATTTTTCATTAAGTTTTTATTTAATTGGGTGCTCATGTGTTCCCTCCATGATGTTTTTATTCAATATTGTGTAAAACAATATGACGAGATCACTATGGCAGGTAATTTTTTTAAGTCAGTGACAAAGTGCGACAGCACCCTGATTTTCCGATGAATGAGCATCAAAAATTCAATTTAATTTATAAGCTCTGTTGACATTTCATTTTGCAAATCAAAACCCAAGCCTGAACAGTTGGATGATAAGGTTTAACTTGAACGAGAAAATTTTATGGGTTGGTTATTTATTATGTGGAAAGAGCATGAGCGTCTCATTGCCACCTATATCAATCGGTCTAAGTTAAGCGTCCTTATTTTGACGATAGGCGCCAGGACTGACGCCTGTCCACTTTTTAAAAGCTCGATGGAAAGCACTCGGATCATGAAAATTGAGTTCAGTACTAATGTCTTGTAATGATACTTGGCTGTTACTGAGCAGCTCAATCGCCATATCACGGCGTATATCATTTTTGAGCTGTTGATAACTGAAACCTTCACTTTTCAGTCGACGCTGAATTGTTGCCTCAGACATATTGAAATGATGGGCAATTTCAGACAGTTCAAGCCACTGGATCGGGGGTTCTTGCATTAAATAGCGACGAATTTGGGCACTGGTTGAATGTGGGTTTTTATAACGAGTCAGTAAAATATGTGGGGTTTGCTGAATAAATTGATACCACGATTTACTGTCCTGTTTTATGGCATTTTTAAATAATTGGCATCGAACTGAATATAGTTTTCAGCCATTTGATACTGGATATTTTCACAAAAACGAACTTTGTAGTCGATGTCATCTGTAGGTGCATCACATTTGAGTTGAATTTGATTCAAAATCACCCGTTGACCCACTAGCCAACACATTAGGGCATGAATCAGCATGATGTAAGTTGCGTAACTAAACATACGCTTGGGCTGTTGTCGTTCATAAATCACAATATACGCATAATGTTCTTGCACCATGAGTTGGCTACTAAAGTCGTCTAACACCAAAGTCATAAACTGCAAAATATGCTGAATGGCTTGGTCCAACTGGATGGTGTGTAATAGTGATTTAGATAAAAACTGAAAACTGCCACGGCGCATAGCATGGCGATCCATTCCAAAAAACTCATCATTCATCACATTGGCCAGTTCAGTCCAGAGCTGTGCATATTGATTGACTGAGACCCGTGCTTTTGTCGCACTTAACAATTGGCTATTGATGCCTGCATTTTTTAAAATATCAGCAACTGCATATCCCTGCTTTTCAGCTTCAAACAATGCTTCGTGTACCAAAGCAATTGAAATGGAATCTTTCTGGGCGTTTGCATGTTCCAATGCAGTCATAGTGGCTTCCATATTTTTATTGTGCATTTTGAGCATTGTCCAAAACCATCATGGAAGATGCAATATTTGGAAATTGTACTCAAGTGCTTCTATGTTTACATTTCTTCTTAAGTCGTAGCATTCAATCATACAAGGAAAAATAAATGAAGATTCAAGGGAAGGTTTTTGTCGTTACAGGTGGTGCATCGGGTTTAGGCGCAGCGACTGCACGTCATTTGATTGAGCAAGGTGCGAAAGTCATTTTGGTGGATATGAACCGAGCTTTAGGTGCAGAGCTACAGCGTGAGTTGGGTGAAAATGCTCAGTTTAAAAGACTCGATGTTACTGATGAACACGCTGTGCAAAGTTTCTTCCAAGAAGTCGAGGCGGAATATGGGCAATTGAATGGTTTGGTGAACTGTGCGGGTGTTGCGCCTTCAGCCAAAGTGTTGGGTCGTGACGGTATTCATGAGCTGGCATTATTCCAAAAAGTATTAAACATCAATGTTTCAGGTACTTTTAATATGCTGCGTTTTGCGGCGCAGTTAATCGCGAAATATGAACCTCAAGCCGGTGAAGAAGAACGCGGTGTGATTGTGAATACAGCTTCGGTTGCAGCCTATGACGGACAAATTGGCCAGACCGCTTATGCAGCATCGAAAGGCGCGGTTGTCTCAATGACTTTGCCGCTGGCACGCGAGCTAGCACGTGAAAAAATTCGAGTGATGACCATTGCTCCAGGCATTATGGAAACGCCAATGTTGAAGGCGATGCCGCAAAATGTACAAGATGCGTTGGGTGAAATGGTGCCATTTCCGAAGCGGTTGGCAAAACCTCAAGAGTTTGCTCAGCTTGTGGGGCATATTTTTGAAAATAGTTATTTGAATGGTGAAGTGATTCGTTTAGATGGCGCGATTCGTATGCAGCCTAAATAAGTTAGATTTTTATAGAAAATGATGATCTGTACAGAGCTACAAATTTCTAATCGAATTAAAATAGCGTTGTGTCCGTATTCATTTTCTTTTGAAGGATCAAAAGAAACAAAAATCCTTTTCGAAACTGAAGATACATCCTTGTATCTCAGTTTCGGAGGCGACATCCATGTCGCCGTCACATCTATCCAAATGCTGTAAATAGTAGAAATTTTGAACTGAATATAATTGATATAGAAAAGGATATCTAATGCTTTTAAATGAAGAACAAAAAATGGTTCAGGATATGCTGCGTAGTTATTCGCAGGAAAAACTGAAGCCAACTGCAGCTGAACGTGACAAAACCGCACAGTTTCCTGCGCAAGAACTTAAAGAGCTGGGTGAGTTAGGTGCTTTGGGTATGACTGTTTCACCTGAGTGGGGTGGTGCAGGCTTAGATTATATTTCACTGGTGGTGGCACTTGAGGAGATTGCAGCAGGTGACGGTGCGATTTCGACCATTGTCAGTGTGCAAAACTCACTGCCGTGTGGCATTACCCAGCGTTATGGAACTGATGCGCAAAAGCAGAAATATTTAAGCAAGCTTGCCACAGGTGAGTGGTTGGGGTGCTTTTGTCTCACTGAACCACAAGCAGGATCAGATGCAGGTGCGTTGGAGTGTAAAGCTGTTCGTGAGGGCGATGAGTGGGTGCTGAATGGAACCAAACAATTTATTACCACAGGAAAGCATGCACAAGTCGCTTTGGTTTTTGCAGTCACAGACAAAGCTGCGGGGAAGAAAGGTATTTCTTGCTTTTTAGTCCCAACCGATACCGAAGGCTATATTGTCTCTCGTATAGAAGAAAAGATGGGGCAGCACTGTTCGGATACGGCAACCATTGTTTTGGAGAACTGCCGCATTCCGGCAGATCATTTGCTAGGTGCTGAAGGCGAAGGCTATAAAATTGCGCTTTCAAATTTGGAGTCGGGACGTATCGGTATTGCAGCCCAATCAGTGGGTATGGCTCGTGCCGCTTTAGATGCTGCGGTTGAATATGCCAATGACCGTAAAGCCTTTGGTGTTGAAATTGTACAACATCAGGCAGTTGCTTTTCGTTTAGCCGATATGGCGACGCAAATTGAAGCGGCACGTCAGTTAATTTTCCATGCAGCCGCTTTGAAGGATGCAGGATTGCCATGTTTAAAAGAAGCCTCTATGGCCAAACTGTTTGCCTCAACCATGGCAGAGCGTGTTTGTTCTGATGCTATTCAAATTTATGGTGGCTATGGCTATGTTTCAGATTTTCCTGTTGAACGAATTTATAGGGACGTCCGTGTGAGCCAGATTTATGAAGGGGCATCTGATATCCAGCGTCTTGTCATTGCACGTGAAGTCACCAAGGTTTAAGTCGACTCAGTTTTAGACCTTGGTCGATGTTCAAAGCCTGCACTTTCATTGAGGGATTTGGAAATTGTAGGTGCATTTAAAACATGGTTATCTAGGTACAGCGGTTAAGTACAGTCATTAAATAGAGCAGCTGAGCTGCTCTAGGTTTTCAAATAATATAGAACTGACAATGAGGTCAGTTCAACGCTTAAAACGATAAAGAACATGGACGGCCAAAGTGGATTTGGCCTTAAAAAAATGGATAATACGAGGTTGTCGTGATGAAGACATTAGAACAAGCCCACCAAGAATTTAACTATGAGCAACTGATTCAGGAACAATTGGTCGGCCAACCCAATGCAATAAATGCCTATATTGAGTGCTGTCAGCGTTATGTCGGGTTACAAAAAACAGCACTCATCTGGGAAGGAAAAAATGGTGAGTCAGAGCAATGGAGTTTTGAACAGCTCGATGTTGCCTCAGCACAGTTGGCAAATTATTTTAAAAAGATCGGGATTCAAGTGGGGGACTGTATCGCAGGGCTGTTACCGCGTACGCCTGAACTGCTGATTACGATTTTAGCAACATGGCGGATCGGTGCGATTTATCAGCCTTTGTTTACTGCTTTTGAGTCGAAGGCGATTGAACATCGAGTTTTAACTGCGAACACCAAGTTGATTGTGATCAATGCAGAGCAACGTCCAAAATTAAATCACGTTGAAGTCAAACATATCCTTACAGTAAATGCGGGAACAAACTTAACTAGTAATGAAGCTGATTTTTGGCAAGAGGTCAAACAACAGTCCGATCAGTGTGAAGCTGTTTTGCGTAGCTTTGATGATGATTTTCTGATGATGTTTACCTCAGGCACCACAGGTTTGGCGAAATCAGTGCCTGTCCCTTTAAAAGCTGTTTTGGCGTTTAAGGGTTATATGCAACATGCAGTCGATTTAAGAGAAGACGATTCATTTTGGAATTTAGCCGATCCGGGCTGGGCTTATGGGTTGTACTACGGAATCACAGGCCCGCTCAGCTTGGGGCATAGCATCATTATGGATGAGCGTGCATTTAGCGTCGATCATGCGGTTGAAGTCATTAAAAAGTATCGCGTCAGTAACTTAACGGGTTCGCCTACAGCTTTTCGGATGTTCTTTGGTTTTAAAGAAAAGTTTGATCCTTCCATTAAGACCCATTTACGCGCCGTCAGTAGTGCAGGTGAGCCTTTAACCCCAGAAGTGATTCATTGGTTTAATAATGATCTGAATGTCAACATTTATGACCAATATGGACAAACTGAGTTGGGCATGGTGATTGCCAACCATCATGCACTGGAGCATGAGAAAAAAGTCGGGTCGGCAGGCTTTGCTAACCCCGGACACCGCTTTGCTGTACTTGATGCGAACCACCAAGAAGTGAAGTGCGGTGAAATTGGAACGCTAGCTATAGACTTTAGCCAGTCACCACTGACATGGTTTAAAGGCTATGGTGGCAATAATCGTAAATCCTTTGTGGGACAGTATTATTTAACAGGTGATACGGTCAAGCTCAATGAAATTGGCGGTATTGACTTTGTTGGGCGTGCTGACGATGTCATTACAACGTCAGGCTATCGTGTTGGACCTTTTGATGTCGAAAGTACTTTGCTTGAGTGTGCTGAAGTACTCGAATCAGCTGTGATTGGTAAGCCTGATCCAGAGCGCACTGAAGTGGTGAAAGCTTTTGTGGTGCTAAAGCCACAGTACCAAGCATCAAAAGAGTTGGATAGCAAACTCCAAGCCTATGTACGCTCACGTTTATCTAAACATGCTTATCCGAAAGAAATAGAGTTTGTTGAAAGCTTACCGAAAACATCGAGTGGCAAAATTCAACGTAATTTGCTGAAACAGCAAGAAGTGGCAAAGATGCAAACTTTACAAGCTGCAATTTAATTTAAAAATAAAAGGGTCTTAGTGGTAAGTCGAATTCGCAGTAATTGTTGATCTAACCGATTGAAAAAAATTATCTTGGCGGAGTTTTATCGAATTTTCATCCAATTTCGTCATTAGCCTGCGGCTCGCCCTACTTTTGTTTCGGCAAAAGTAGGCAAAACCATTGTCACCTGCAAAACCTGTTCTTTTCTTGGATTTATTAAAAGATATCGAAGAAACATTATCTTGCTTAGACCATGCAGGTTGCAGATGACATTTTCGCGTATCATATTTTTTGTTGAACTCTAATTAGAATTAAAGCCAGTCAGTTCTAAATAGGCTGGCTTTTTCTTTTAACCATTTATAGCGGGATGTAACTTGTGGAACACCGCTAGAAATATAGTTAGATGTATAAATAGCCTAAGAAAATTTAACTAGGCAACTAGTATGATTCAATCTCCATTACTTAAAAATGAAAAAAGTTGAGCCATCTAAAGCTCATAGCATTTATTGAATTTGTGCATAGCTAACTTTGGTTTCATGGTTATAATTCACCATCAACATTTTCTTTAGCGAAAGGCTGAATCATGGACGAGTTAGATGAAAGTCTAGAACTCAGTGATGCTGAAATACATCTCTATAGCCGCCAAATTTTATTGGACGGATGGGATATAGAGGCACAAGAAAAATTAAAGTTGGCCAATGTACTTATCGTAGGCTGTGGTGGTATTGGTTGTATGACAGCGGAGTTACTGGCACGTGCTGGCGTAGGGCAAATCACCCTGATTGATGCTGATACCATCGAAGTAAGCAATCTTCAAAGACAGATTGCCTATGTAGAAAACAATGTCGGTTTTTATAAAGCAGAGGTTTTGGCCCAGCGTTTAAAGCAGATCAATCCCTACATCCAAGTTCATGCGTATGCTGTAAAACTTGATACAGCCAATGCAGCTCGTTTAATTGCAGGTCAAGACTTAGTCCTTGATGGTTGTGATAATTTTACGACACGGTATTTGGTCAATCAGCAGTGTAAAGCGGCCAATGTTCCACTCATCAGTGCATCGGCCATTGGCTTTCAAGGGCAGTTGTTTATGGTGGAAGGAGAGTCCGCTTGCTATGAATGTCTGTTCCCGAAAGAAGAACATGCGAATGAAAGTCTGCGCTGTGCAGATTCGGGCGTTTTAGCTACCACGCCAAACGTGATTGCTAGTCTTCAAGCGCATCATGCACTTTTATACTTGGGTTTAAATGTGACCGCACTCAAACAACGCTTGTTGCTTTGGGACGGTTTAAGTATGAAACAACGTTTGCTTGCTTTCGAAAAAGATACAGATTGTCCAGTTTGTCAGGCAAGATAAGCCTGCAATTTTTTCATTCTTTGATACACTCAATACAATTTATTTTTGACCGATATTATGAAGAACAATATCTTTTTAGATGGACTGCGTTCTGTTGCCCGTGTTGGGGAAACAGCAGTCATTGCAGCACGTGCGGGTATTAAGTACGCAACTGAAAAACCAAGTAATGCCAAATTGATGCGTGAAACCTTTGAGTCTCTGGGCTCAACCTATATCAAGTTGGGTCAGTTTATTGCGAGTACACCTTCACTTTTTCCACGTGAATATGTTGAAGAGTTTCAAGGCTGTTTAGACCAAACTCCATCTTTACCGTTTAGTTATGTACAAGGGGTTTTGGCGTCTGAGTTTGCAGGGCGAAACCTGTCTGAGATTTTTGCATCGATTGATGAAACACCGTTAGCTTCAGCATCTATTGCCCAAGTCCATGCCGCAAAGCTGGTGACGGGCGAAGATGTGGTGATTAAAGTACAAAAGCCAGGTGTAGAAACAATTCTCTATACCGACTTAAATGTTCTGCACTGGGCTACCAAGGTTTTAGAAAAAGCAGTGCCTAAAGTCAAATTTGCATCTCTTGCAGACATTGTGGAAGAAATTAAAACCCGCATGGTTCGTGAAGTCGATTTTATTGAAGAAGCCAGTAATCTGGATGACTTTGTGAACTATCTCAATATCACGCAAAACCATAAGGCGATGGCACCTAAGGTCTATCACCAATATTCGACTCGCCGTGTACTCACCATGCAGCGTCTTTACGGTGTGCCATTAACCGATTTCAATGTGGTGAAACAGCGCTGTAAAGATCCATCCCAAGTCCTGATTACCGCCATGAATACATGGTTTGGTAGTTTGATGATGTGTAATAGCTTCCATGCTGACTTACATGCTGGAAACCTAATGTTGCTTGATGATGGTCGTGTGGGTTTTATTGATTTCGGCATTGTGGGGCAGTTGAAACCTGAAGTGTGGACAGCTTGTATCGCCTTTATGGACGCCTTACAAAAAACGGATTATGTACTCATGGCGGAAAACATGCTGAAAATGGGCATGACCGCGGTACAGATTGATACACAAGTTTTGGCTGCCGATCTTGAGCGTTTATTTAGTGGTGTGTTATTGGCAGATCCGCAAGAATTGCTGAGTTCAAACCCAGCAGATTTGAATGACATCATGATGGATATGGTCGCAGTGGGCGAGCGTCACGGTATTCGCTTCCCGCGTGATTTTGCATTGTTATTTAAACAGATGCTGTATTTCGATCGTTTCATGCGCATCCTTGCACCGTATACCGACATCTATGCTGACCAGCGTTTGCAAATGGTGCAAACTATGGATCCAAATGTGTTGTTAAAAAACTAAGTTCTTTTGAAGCACACTCACCCAAAAATCCCTTTCAGTCCCTCTTTTAAAAGAGGGACTGAAAAATGCTTTCCTGTTTAGGGGATGAAAAACATAGTTTCCTAAGACAGGGATTAAAATGTCAAAATCTGTTAAAGGTAATAATGTGGACGCAATTATCATTGAAGGCTTAAAGGTTGAAACAGTGGTTGGCTGCTTTAACTGGGAACGTCAGATTATTCAGCCTTTAATGTTGGATATGATTATTCAAACAGATTTGGAACAAGCTTCAAACTCAGATGACTTAGACCATACTTTAAATTATGCTGAAATTTGTGAAATTGCAGCAAAGGTCATTCAAGATGCTAAGCCTGAGCTAATTGAACATGCGGCAAAATTGGTCATCAACGCACTTTTTTCTACCTTTCATGCGATTGAATCGATTAATATTACCATCCGTAAGCCTGCCATTATCGCGCAAGCAAATTCTGTAGGAATTCGTCTTGAACGCCACCGAAACGATTTTCGCCCTAGCTCTGGCGAGTAATAATAATCCCAAGCAACATTTTTTATATGCCTCTGAGCAACTTGCTAAAATTGGGCAACTGCAATTTTCGAATATTTATTTAATTCCATGCCGTGATGGGGTTGGGGCAGATTATTGGAATGCAGCGTGTTTGCTTAAATCATCTTTGTCTGTTGGCGATATTTCGGTATTGCTGAAAAATATGGAAGCAGCATCTGGGCGTGTCCGTCCATCACATCAGATTTCACTGGATGTCGATTTGATTGCATGGGGTGAAAACTTAGAACATATGCAGTTCAATCCCAAAAAATTGCCTTTGGCTCTAGATGTTAAAATTCCAATGTTCGATGTGTGGAAGGATAATGCATTTCAACATCAAGCGCATGTATTTCCAACGGTGAGCTGCTTGGAAGCCAAATAACATATCGAAGTGTGATTGGCAGTTGAACTGGCTTAACATGCTTATAAAATATAATTCGCAGCGAGCTATTTTCATGAAAATACAAATTTTGAGTGCTCTTTCTTTAGCAGTGTTTCTATCGGGTTGTCATTCAACTCCATCCAAAATGACAGCGACACCTGCTATGGATATAACGAGTGTATCTCAAACGACTGAAAAACAAGGGCTAAAACTAGCTGTACAGGCCTATACCCAAGATCAATCGGATTATCAAACTCGCCTATATGATTTAAACCAAGACGGTATCGATGATGCCGTGGTGCTATTAAGTGGGATGGAGTGGTGTGGTTCAGGTGGCTGTACGTTGCTGGTCTTTAAAGGTCTTGCAGATGGGAGTTTCCAACCGCATAGCAAAATGACTGTTTCATCTACACCGATTTATGCCTTAAGTACCCAAACCCAAGGTTGGCGTGATTTGTCGGTTTATACCCGAGGTTTAGGACAGGTCATACTGAAGTACAATGGGAAAAGCTATCCATCCAACCCATCACTGGCGTCAAAATATACGGCGAATTTAAAGCAAGTAGGTAATACTTTATTACTGCCGATATCAGCGGAATAAGCAAATTAGAGTCAATAACAAAGCAGTGGCATAACCACTGCTTTGTTATAAGAGTAAGGCATATTTGCTTAAATAAAATAACTGGTCTTGGTCATGAGTTTTGAAATAGCCGTCATGGTAATTTTGACAGGAATCGGTAAATCGACACCGCCAGCATTCAGGGCTGTATCACGGTGATGCAATTCATCTTCATTCATTTGCACAAGGATATTACGAGAACGGTCATCTTGAGCAGGGAGTTGGCTGATGTGATGCTGTAAGTGCAGGCTCACTTGGCGTTCAGTTTCTGCAACAAAACCTAAGCTATATTTATCACCTGCAATGCCTGCGATTGCACCCATACCAAAGGATAAACCGTACCAAATTGGATTAAGCAGACTGGTATGGCTGTCTAGCTCTTTTAAGCGATCTTCACACCATGCAAGATGGTCTTGTTCTTCAATCGCGGCTTGTTCCATTTCGCGGCGTACATTTGGCAATTTTGCGGTTAATGCTTGCCCATGATAAAGCGCTTGCGCACAGACTTCACCACTATGGTTGACCCGCATTAAACCTGCAACATGACGCGCTTCACTCACTGCGAGTTGAGTTTCGACCGCCTTGCCTGGGTTTTCACGTTGAGCAGACGTTGTGCCTGGAACTAAGCTACGCAGGGCTTGATCAAAAGAATTGATAAATTTATCGATGCCAGTGTAATGACGCATAACTTTAGTCCTCTAACTCAGGTTGTACAGTTTTTAGCATGGGTTTGAGTCGATATAACAACCACAGCGTAAAGCCCGCACTTAATACAGCAGTAATGCTGAAAAGTATTTTAATATCAATCTTCAAAACACTTAAAATGATAATCGAAAATATAGCAGAAGACACCATAAACACCGCATTTAATATGTTGTTTGCGGCAACAACGCGTGCACGGTGTGAACGCGGTGAATAGGCTTGCATCATGGCGTATAGCGGCACAATATAAAAACCGCCACTGATGCCGAGCAAGGTCACCGCAAGCATGACATGGTAGTAAATTGCACCGTGGTTAAACATATCTGCAACATTCATCATTGCGCCTGTACGCTCAGGTACAAAAGCCAGACTCAAAGCTAAGTAAAAGGCAAATAGAGTGAGCCCAATTGCACCGATTGGCACCATTTTAATATTCACTTCAGAGCCACCAATTCTACGACACAGCAGTGAGCCGACTCCAATCCCGACAGAAAAGAACGTGAGTAAAAGACTGACGACATTTTCTGATGCATGTAGGTTTTGTTGAGTCAACTGTGGAATTTGGGTGAGATAGGTTGCGCCGTAAAACCAATACCACGAATTCCCCAGTAAAATCATAAAGATGAGGGGGAGGCTTTTGGCATATTTGAGTGTTTGAAAACTGGTTCTAAAGAAATTCCAATCAATTTTTAACTCGGGTGAGCTGACTTGTTGTTTTAAGATAAATCGACTGGATAGATAACCCAAAACAGCAATGATGACGACAGTCAGGCTGATCCAAATAAGATTGCCTTGAGAAACCGAAATAACTGCGCCACCCAAAATCATCCCGATTAAAATAGCAATGGAGGTGCCCGACTGAAATAGCGCATTGCCTGACATGAGTTCATTCGGTTTTAGAATCTCAGGTAAAATGGCGTATTTAATGGGGCCAAAGAAGGTGGAATGTGTGCCCATCATAAATAGAGCCAAGAGCAGTAGCCATAAATTGCCCAATAAGAAACCCGCGGAACCGATGAGCATAATCACAATTTCTAGAACTTTGATGCCACGAATGAGTTGTGAGCGCTCAAACTTATCGGCAATTTGTCCTGCGGTTGCAGAAAAAATGAAGTAAGGCAAAATAAATAACAGCGCGGCCAAATTATTTAAGGTACTGACATCTGTAGCTTGTTGATTAATCCATCCATAAGTAATGACTAAAAGCAAAGCTTGTTTATAGACATTGTCGTTTAAAGCACCAAAAAATTGGGTAATAAACATGGGAAGAAAACGACGGGTACTTAATAGATGTTCATTGTTTTTCATGCTTTTTGCACTGCATTAAGTTTTATTAAGAAATGTGACTAATTGCTCAAACGTCCAATAAAATCATGTAAGATATTTAAAACCTGAAATTGGGTAAAATAATCAATAGATTTCAGTTCTTTTGTGACAATTCATTAGAGCAAATCCATAACGATTAAATAAATTTAGAGTTTTCTATGCTTGCCAAAACACAATTTAAAAAGTCGACTCTTTCATTGAGTATGAATTCTTTCATACCGTGGCATCATAACAATAAATATTTGTGTCTGAGTATCTTTTTAACGCTTTTGTCACAAGCGGCTTTGGCTGAAACCCCCGTTGTGATTGAACCAAGTAACGTACAAGTCGAGCCACAAAATTCTACACAATTCACTGAAGACATTAAAAAAGAAGCGATTCGTCAAGGTATGGGTAGCGCGGACAAATTAAAAAAAGTTGAAAATGCTGTAATTCGGCCCACGGTTCCAGACAGTATGCAAATGTTGCAACAGCAACAGACAGCTTTAAAAAATTTACCTGAATTTGCACCGATTAAGTTTGATGATCTTGAAGATTTGCCAACTGTACAAGTTGATCAAGGCATGGCCAATGATATTTATCAGGTGGCTGAGCAAGCGAAAGCAGAAGCCCAAGCTTACCGAAGTGGTCAAACGACAGAGTTGGTGGTGAGTGATGCAACTCAGCAGGAAATGGCGGAAATTAATCAAGCTCCGGTCAATGTTGATCAACTGATGCAAAGCATTCAAGCAGACAGTAAAATTTCAGTAGAAGCCAACACGGAAGGCAATACTTTAGATTTTGGCATGAGTGCTGAAGAGCAAATTGCCAAAGAACCTAATTTCTTTAAGCGCATGCTTTATAAAATTCGACCACCAAGAGAACTGGATACTGCAAAAGTTCCGAGGATCAGTGCGGATGTCGAAATCATCAATGCGAAATATGAAGGTGAAATATCCAATAAAGCATATCAGGCCGCTTTGGTTAATTTAAAAGAAAATATTAAAGGCAAAGTTTCTAGCTTTACCGAAGAGTCTTTTGAAGACTTTCCTTCTGCACTGCCACAGTTGCGTTCACTTTCAAACCAAGCCGCACAAGCTGTCGGTTTTTATAATGCTGAGTTTAAGTTTGAAAAAACCAGCAGTAACCGTGTGCGCATTCAGGTGGTACCGAATACCCCTGTGCGGATTGAAGAACAAAACATCGAGTTTAGTGGTGCAGGTCAGTACTTACCGCAGTTCCAAGTGATTAAAGTCTTACCAGAGCAAGACGTCGGTGATGTATTGCACCACGGCTTATACGAGTCGACCAAAGCACGAATTAATGAAGCGGCCAGCAATAACGGTTTCTTTGATAGTTACTGGCGTTTACATGATGTGAAAGTTGAGCAGCCGCAAAATACGGCAGACATTAACTTACGTTATGAAACAGGTCAACGTTATAAACTCGGCGGTGTTGAGTTTGTGATGAGTGATCCAAGCAAACCACTGCCTATTGATTTAGATGTTTTACAAAGTTTAGTGACTTGGGAGCCTGGCGCGGACTATACCTTTTGGCGTGTTAATGGTTTGGCTAATAATTTGACCAACTCACGTTACTTCAACTACAGTTTGGTAGATGCTGTTCGACCTGATCCGGTTGAAGGAATCCGTGAGTTACCGCCTGATTTACAGCAGTTGGTCGATGAACAACAACTTTCTCGTCAGGATGTTCTGGTTCAAGAGAAACAGGAAGTCGCTTCGAATCGTGAAGTGACGCAGTCTGTGGTGAGTGAAGCACAGTTCGCAGGTGTTAATGATCCTGAGCAGAATAAAGCACAAGCAGCGCTTCGCACCGCACAAGAAACCAAACAGAGTGAAGAAGAGCGTTTAAAACTTGAAGCTCGGGAAACAAAAGTAATTCCTGTTAAAGTTACTTTAAATGCAGACCAGTTAAATAGTGTAGAAGTCGGTGCAGGTTACGGTAGTGACTCAGGTGCACGCTTACGTACACAGTATCGCCGTGCGATTGTGAACCAGCGTGGACACTCTTTTGATGCCAACTTAGAACTTTCAGAAATTCGACAGGCTATTGATGGTCGCTATAATATCCCATATAAGCATCCACTAAATGATTATATCAGTCTCGTGGGTGGTTATGAGCGTGAAGAACGAGATGACATCGGACAAGGCGTAAACTTACTCACTGAGTCTGCTGTTGCTGGGGCTGACCGTGTTATTAAAAACCCTATGGGAAATTGGCAACATACTTATGGTGTACGTTACCGTTTAGATCGATTGACGCAAAAGGGTTCAGCGAAAGTAGATGATTTGCCTGATGCATTTATTGCAAATAATGATCCTGAGCAAGAGTCGCTTTTATTGGGTTATGAAATTTCTAGAATCGATAGCGATAAACGTGTAAACCCAAGTAAGGGAATTAAACAAACTTATAAAATTGAACTGGGAAGCGAAAGCTTGCTTTCAGATGCAGATATGGCCATCGTAAATGCGGGTTGGCGTTTTATCTATTCATTGGGTGAAAATGATAATCACCAGTTTGTTGGGCGTGGTGATCTCGGTTATATCTTTACCTCAGACTTTAATAAAGTCCCTTATAACTTACGTTATTTCACGGGTGGAGACCAAGGCATTCGTGGTTTTGACTACAAGAGTTTGTCACCTGTGGTCGATGGTTTTAAAGTGGGTGGTCAAGCCTTAGCTGTCGGCTCCATGGAATACAATTACCAATTTAAAGAAGGCTGGCGTGCGGCAGTATTCAGCGACTTTGGTAATGCTTATGATACAGATTTTAGCAATGACACCGAATACAGTGTCGGTCTTGGTGTGCGCTGGGCATCACCGATAGGACCGATCCGGATCGATGTAGCTTCAGGTATTTCTGATGATAGTCATCCGATACGTGTGCATTTCTTTATTGGCTCATTATTATAATATTTAACACTTTTTTGGGAAGACTATGGCTGAAGTAGAACAGCAGCAAGAACCAACACCACCTGCGCCGCTTATCAAACAGCGACGTATTTTTAGAAGTGTCATTTTGACACTGTTGTTGACGCTCATTTTGTTGGTGATATCGCTTGCAGTCATGTTTTCTACCGACAAAGGCAGTAAGTTTTTACTCGACCAAGTTTTACAACGTCAGCAGATTATCCAATATGAGTATGAAGGCGGTAACTTGTGGAAAGGTATTATCCTTAAAAATGTGGTGGTTACCTTAAAGCCTGTCGATGTCAAAATTGACCGTGCTGACGTGATTTTGGGTTGGCGTGCCATCTTAGATAAGGAGATTCATCTACGTGAAGCTGATGTACGCAATTTGCGCATCATTACTAAAGGTGAACCGAGTGATGAACCCTTTAAGTTCAGCGAAATTAAATTACCCTTTGTTTTACGTTTAGATACAGCAGATATTGATCATTTAAATATCCGGACTGCATCCGATGCCCAAGTAGATTTTTATGATGTGCATTTAAATAATGCCCTCTGGTCGGGGACGGAACTTGAGTTTGAAGACTCTCGCATGGACATGGGCTATTTAGCAGTTCGTAATGCAACTGGGAAAATGAAATTCTCAGGGAAATATCCACTTGAGGCGAGTGCTATTGCCAACCTACCGTCACTGCGTGATAGTTTAAATGTGCATGATATTGCTGTACACGCAACAGGGACATTGGATACTATTCAAGCGGGTTTTGCAACGCGGACACCTGACCTGTTGACGGGTTGGGCTATTTTGCACCCTGTACGTAAGCATGTACCGATGCAAGGTCAGCTTAAATTTAATCATTACAACTTACCACTCCTGACCGATTACAAACTCTATGCTGAAAAAGGCATTGCTAAATTTTCAGGTGATATCGAACGTTTAAATATTGACTTAAATACAGATCTGAGTGGTAAAGATATTCCAAAAGGTCAATATACTGCTTTGATGCATACCGATTTGGTTCATCAACTTGACATTGATAACTTAAATGCTCAGTTGATGAAAGGTTCGGTCAATCTGGGTGGTGTGGTAAGTTGGAAGGATCATGTCACTTGGGACATACAAGGTCGTTTAGATAAAATCAATCCTAAAGATGATGTACTGCCACAAGTAGTTTCTGACTTTCTACCACCAAGTTTGGATGCAAAAATTGCATCCAAAGGTACGCTTGAAAAGGGTTTACACTTAACTGCAGATCTAGACTTTGATCGTTATGAAGCATGGCATCTCGCACTAGACCAAAACCCAGAGAAAAATAACAAAGTCCAGCCAATGTTGATGGATGTCTCTTGGAAAAATATTGATCGTGCCGTGCCTTATATCGGCTGGTTAAGTAGTGCTTCAGGGGATGTAAAACTGGCGTTGGTTGAAGGTCAGCAAGATATTCATGTTGCAACTGTTGTGAGTAAACACGAAAAAGCGACGTTACCTGCAGGTAATTACCTTGCACAGTTAAATTTTAAAAATAATAATTTAAATGTGCCGAGTTTTAGTTATGTGGCAGGTAAGGGAAGCTTAAGTGGTAATGCGGTGGTTGAGCTACCAGATGAGAAACGTCAACTGAAGTGGAAAGCCACTTTAAACGCGAAAGATTTTAACCCACAAATGGTGGCAGAGGCTTCACCGGTTAATTTATTGAATGGAAAGCTACAAGCAAATGGCTATGCCAAACCGAATCAGCAGATCATTCAGCTACAGGGGATTGATCTGACTGGAAAATTGGTGGGTAATAATGAAACGGTTCACTTAACTGGTCAGTCAACCGCAGCACTCCTGTTTAATGATGAAAAAGCTGGTGGTGCTTTCAAAGGCTATGCAGTGAACTACGATGGCGCTTTAAAAGCCAGCCAGTTTGAAGCCAGTCAAGGTACGTTGAACCTAAAACTTTCAGGAACGCCTGAATTTATTAAAGTGACTGAGCTGAAACATAATGGTGTGGCAGGCCAAATTAATGCCAGCGGTTTGGTGCATTTTATTCACGGCATCACTTGGGATGTGAATGCAGCATTCATTCGTTTTAAACCTCAATATTTTGCGTCTAGTGTTAAAGGCGAATTGTCTGGTGTAGTGAAAACCAAAGGTACATGGTCGGATGCTTTAAAACGCATTAACATTGAAAGCTTAAACCTCGCAGGTACGCTGAACAATAAGCCAGTCCGTGGCACAGGTAATTTAGCTTTGGTGCTCAACTCCAGCGAAAAGGGCTTTTTACCGCAACAGTTTGAAGCGAATAACCTACTGTTGGCGTATGCCAAAAACCAAG
The DNA here is from genome assembly GCF_002018895.1 of Acinetobacter sp. MF4640. NCBI lineage: Bacteria > Pseudomonadati > Pseudomonadota > Gammaproteobacteria > Moraxellales > Moraxellaceae > Acinetobacter > Acinetobacter sp. MF4640. The sequence goes on from NZ_MVOM01000021.1 coordinate 51,628, forward strand.
TACAAGCGACGGGTAATGCACAAAATCTAAGACTGAATATTAATGCACCTACTCTGTATGAAATTTATGCGGGCTTACGTGGCCGTGCCTACGGCTATTTAAATATCCAATCTCAACCACGTTTAAGAGCTACGGCAAACTTAGCAGTGGATAATTTTGGCTTTAAAGATCTGATTGATATGCGTAAATTACGCATTGTCGGGCAATTGCCGACATCGGAAACAACACCGTCATTATTAACTGCAAAAATGGAAAGCTTAAGAAGTGGTAATCGTGAAATTCAACAAGGTGAAATTTCACTGGCAGGTATTCGTAAAGCCCATTTATTAAAAGTTTCTGCGCAAAACGAAAAGTCGAAATTTTATGTGCAATTGGCAGGTGGTTTTAATGCGCAAAATGATTGGTTAGGCCAAATCCAAAAAGGTGATTTTGACTCTTTGCGTGCACGTTTGGTACAGCGCCAAAGTGCAGCCGTGGTCTATAACAGTGCCAAAGCAGATTTGTTGATTGGTGCGCATTGTTGGATGAGTCAACAAAGTCAGTTGTGTTTTGACCAGCCGATTCGTGTCAGTAAAACACGTGGCAATATTTCATTCGTGACTCAAAACCTCGACCTAAACGACTTTGCTGCCTTTATGCCTGAAGGATTAGCGATTACAGGTAAGTTAAATGGACATGCTAAAGCGGTTTGGGCACAAGGATCTAAACCAAAAATTGATGCGCGCTTAGTCACCCGTGATGGTGTGATTGGCTTGGCGGCGGATGACCCACAAGATATGGGTTCAACCTTAAAATATGAACAAGTGGCTTTGGTTGCCAAAAGCATCGCGGAAGGTTTACAAATCCGTTTGGATGTCAAAACACCTGAAATTGGTGTGGGCTATGCCAATGTGGTTATTGATCCGTATCGGGACAATATGCCTATGCGCGGTGAAATTGCATTTGATCAGCTACAACTCAAAGTCTTTAAACCTTTCATTGCTGATGTACGTTCGATGGGCGGAACAATTTCGTATGCAGGTAAAATTAATGGAACGCTAAAAGCACCACTACTTACAGGCGATGTCCGTCTGAAAGATGGTTCAATTAGTATGATCTCACTTCCAGTCAATTTGACCAATATTCAGCTGTATTCCGCTATACGCCAAGACCAAGCCACCATCAATAGTGCTTTTAACAGTGGTCGTGGTGTGGGTACACTTACAGGGACGGTAGATTGGAAAAATGATCCACGTATTCAGCTTCAGTTGAATGGAGAAAATCTACTGATTCGCCAAGCGCCATTAATTACCGCGCTAGTGACGCCGAAAATCACACTGGATGTTTTACCGTTGAGTAAGAAATTAACCTTAAACGGTGAAATTCAAGTTCCTCGTGCGCTTATTTCGATGCCTGAAGCATCTGTACCTGTGGTGAACGTATCGTCTGATGTACGCGTGGTCAGAGAAGGTCAAAACCAATTGGCGATTTTAAATAGCGCAAAACCTTGGGACATTCGTGCTGATCTGATGGTTGGACTAGGTAATCAAGTTGTCTTCCAAGGGTTTAATAGTCGTATTCCATTGTTAGGTCGTTTATATCTATCGCAGCGCGGTGCTGAAACCGCAATGCGTGCCAATGGTGCAATTGGGGTAAGTCAGAAAGTTAAAATTGAAGCCTATGGGCAGAGTTTGGACTTAAACCGTGCCATTGCGCGTTTTAACGGTGTGTTGAGCAATCCAACACTGGATGTCGATGCAAATAAAAATGTACAAGGCAGCACGGTGGGTTTCCGTGTGACGGGTACGGCAACATCACCCAATATTCAAGTCTATAACGATGCAGGGCTTTCCGAGCAAGAAGCTTTGAATGCATTAATTACAGGCCGCATTAATGAAGGTACAACTGGTTTAAGTCAAACGGAAGGCTTTAAGTCAGATGTCAATAACACCATTGCTGCCGCAGGGATTAGTTTAGGTTTAGGCGGGACACGCGCCTTTACTAACCAAATTGGACGTACTTTTGGTTTAAGCGGTTTAGCGCTGGATGCGCAAGGCACAGGGGATGACACACAAGTCAGCCTGACGGGTTATATTACACCTGACTTATATATCCGTTATGGCGTGGGTGTCTTTACACCAGTTAATAAACTGACTCTGCGTTATCAAATGAACAAACGTATGTACTTAGAGGCGAGTCAGTCATTAGAGCGTGCCATCGACGTCTTCTATAACTGGAAGTTCTAAAGCTGCTCTTCTGCCAAATAAAGCCTACATCATGTAGGCTTTATTTTTAGGTGTTAAAAAAGCTTAATTCGTCATTTGATAAAATTCTTTATTTGATAGATGAAGAAAACCTATGAATAACAGACACTAGATACTTAAAATCAATTAAACCATAATGAAAGTAGGTGTATAGTAAATGGACTTGCTAAATTTAGAGTGATGATCCCTATGCCGATCAATTTTGTAATACGCTTTGCAGTGATTTTATTTTCAGTTTTAATTTTAGTGGCGCTTGCTATCCAGTTTTTCTTTGATCCGCACTATACCGTGGTCTTTTGGATCTTTGCTATGCCGTTCATTTTAGGTACTCCAATTCTAGCATCTGTAGTTTTAGCAAAAAATGAAGAGCTTGATATTCACTCAGTCAATTAAAATTGACCTGAAAATCTAGCTTTTCAAAATAAAAAGTCCGTCAAGTGATGGGCTTTTTTATGCAATCTTAAATGTTGCAAAACTCGCACAGTTTTTTTTTAAACATATTTGCTATGTTGATCTTTTATTTAAAGAAATATTTTTTATGAAAAAAATCGTAATGCTTGGATTAATGGTTGCTGCTATTTCGGGTTGTAGTACTGCGCAAAAGAATGAAACTGAAAAGCCAACTTTAGGTATGGCTAATCCTGCCAGTACGTACTGTGTTGAACAGGGTGGTAAAGTAGAGATTCGAAAAGAGGCCAATGGTGAAGTAGGCTATTGCCATTTGCCGAATGGTCAGGTCATTAAAGAATGGGCACTTTTCCGTGCTAGTCAAAGCAAATGTGTTGCTGAGCAAGCGACAGCTTTGATTGGTCAGTCAAATTTAACTGAAGCACAGATTAAGCAAAAAACCAGTGCGAAGATGGTACGCTTAGTACAATCAGGGCAGCCTGTGACTATGGATTATCGCGAAGACCGTGTGACAGTAACAGTCGATCCGAAAACCAATAAAGTAGTTCAAGCAAGCTGCGGTTAATTTTTCTAAGTATAAAAGCCCAAATTTGGGCTTTTATACTATTTAAAGTGGGTAATGGTTCTTCATTTGAAAAAGTTTGATTATGATAGGGCGAATAGGAGAGTTGTAATGAAAAAGTTATTCGCTTTGGCTGCTGTGATTGCACTGGTGGGTTGTGTTGAAAAAAAACCGTTAACACCAGAAGAGCAATGGCATGGCTATTGTAAAAGTATTGGTAATGCAGCACGTTCAATTATGTTAGACCGTCAAAATGCCATTGAAAAAGATAAAGCGATTGAGCATGCCAATAAAGTTGAAGACGAAATGACTAAGGCATTTGCGTTAGAAATTATTGAAGATGTTTATGCTTTACATGAGGCTGAAATTAAGTCCGATATTGAAGGTGCACGTGAAAAAATTCGTGTGAAATATACTGAAAAATGTATTGCAACACCGCATACTGAAATGCCAGATTACAAACCGTTCTAAGGAACGGTTTTTTATTTTTTGCATGGAACTTTTTGTGACAAAACTCTAAATCATATATATAGCAAAGCATATAAAAATAAAGAATAATGAACCTAGAATAAAAAAATGAGAGGAGCAGAAAATGGAAGTTGTTGGCTATTTAAATCACGCAGATTTACTCTTGGAAGATGAAAATGGTGTGGCCGTAATTGGCGGTGGTCATTATGTCCTTAGCTTGGGTGACCATGTATACTTCAAACACGCACTTGACCATGAACCTACACGAATTTCAGTACAAATTTCTTTTGCAAGCTCTGCACATCAAAATTTACATGAGGACGAAATTCAGATGAAATTTGAAGGCTGTCGTGAAAGTTTCAAACAATATATTCAAGCGACAACGGTACACTAAGGTTGAATATTTATATTGCGTAAAAAGAGGCAACATAGGTTGCCTTTTTTATTTTTAAATGGCAGTTCAAAGTTAATGTGAAACAATTCCAAACGATCTGACTATATTGCTGTTTTTATGTTCAATCGATATGAGCATCATTTAGTTAGAAAATAATGGGCATCACGAAGAAACACTTGTAGCGCATTAACTTTTAACTGGAATTTTAGTAAAATTAAGCAGTCCATATTATTTACGTAGCTTTATTTAAAGCAGGAATACGTAAATAATTTTTTAAAAAAGAGGAATAACACCGTGCTAGAAGCTTACCGCCAACACGTTGCAGAACGTGCCGCACTCGGAGTCCCACCGAAGCCACTTGATGATGCTCAAACAGCTGCATTAGTTGAATTATTAAAAAACCCACCAGCTGGCGAAGAAGCATTTTTAGTTGATTTACTAGAAAACCGTGTTCCAGCGGGTGTTGACCAAGCTGCATATGTTAAAGCTGCATTCTTAGCTGCTTTGGCTAAAGGCGAGGCGACCTCTCCATTAGTTTCTAAAGAACGTGCGGTTTACTTACTAGGTACTATGCTTGGTGGTTATAACGTTGCTCCTTTAGTTGCTCTTCTTGACGATGCTGCACTTGCTGAATTAGCGGCTGAAGCGCTTAAGAAAACACTTCTAGTATTTGATGCGTTCCATGACGTTGCTGATAAAGCAAAAGCTGGTAACGCAAATGCTCAAGCAGTTATGCAGTCTTGGGCTGACGCTGAATGGTTCACTAGCCGTAAAGACGTTCCTGAAGAAATCAAACTGACTGTTTTCAAAGTAACTGGCGAAACCAACACTGACGACTTGTCACCTGCACAAGATGCTTGGAGCCGTCCAGACATTCCATTGCACGCAAATGCAATGTTGAAAAACGTACGTGACGGAATCAATCCAGAAGTTCCTGGTGAAGTGGGTCCACTTAACCAGATTAAAGAACTGATCGCGAAAGGCAACCAGGTTGCTTACGTGGGTGACGTTGTTGGTACAGGTTCATCTCGTAAATCTGCAACTAACTCTGTACTTTGGTTCTTCGGTGACGACATCCCGCACATCCCGAACAAAAAAGACGGTGGTTACTGCCTAGGTTCTAAAATCGCTCCGATTTTCTTCAACACCATGGAAGATGCGGGTGCATTACCGATCGAGATCGATGTTGCCAACATGAACATGGGCGACGAAATCGTTCTTAAGATCGATCACGCTGCTGCTAAAGTAACTGCGTTCAAAGACGGCGCACAAATCGCTGAAGCTGAACTTAAAACTCCAGTACTTCTAGACGAAGTTCGTGCTGGTGGTCGTATTAACCTGATCGTAGGTCGTGGTTTGACGACTAAAGCGCGTGAAGCTTTAGGTCTTCCAGTATCTACAATGTTCCGTACTCCGGTTCAGCCTGCTGCAACTGGTAAAGGTTTCACTCAAGCTCAGAAGATGGTTGGTCGCGCTTGTGGTCTTCCTGAAGGTCAAGGTGTACTTCCAGGTACTTACTGTGAACCTAAGATGACTACTGTGGGTTCGCAAGATACAACTGGTCCAATGACTCGTGACGAATTGAAAGACTTGGCTTGCCTAGGCTTCTCTGCTGACCTTGTTATGCAATCTTTCTGTCATACAGCTGCGTATCCAAAACCAGTTGACGTTCAAATGCAACACTCGCTTCCTGATTTCATCATGAACCGTGGTGGTGTGTCTTTACGCCCAGGTGACGGTATTATTCACTCTTGGTTAAACCGTATGCTTCTTCCGGATACTGTTGGTACTGGTGGTGACTCGCATACTCGTTTCCCAATCGGTATTTCATTCCCGGCGGGTTCTGGTCTTGTAGCGTTCGCTGCAGCAACTGGTGTTATGCCACTTGACATGCCTGAATCTGTACTTGTGAAGTTCAAGGGTAAAATGCAGCCTGGTATCACGCTACGTGACCTTGTACATGCAATTCCTTACTACGCAATTAAGGAAGGTGACTTAACTGTAGAGAAGAAAGGTAAGAAAAACATCTTCTCTGGTCGTATCCTTGAGATCGACTTAACAGAAATGGAAACTGACCTGACTGTTGAGCAAGCGTTCGAACTTTCTGATGCTTCTGCTGAACGTTCTGCTGCAGGTTGTTCTATCACACTTTCTGAAGAGAAAGTTGCTGAATACCTTCGTTCAAACATCACTATGTTGAAGTGGATGATTTCTGAAGGTTATGGCGATGCGCGTACTATGGCTCGTCGTGTTGAGAACATGGAAAAATGGTTGGCTAATCCAAGCCTGATCAAAGCGGATGCTGATGCTGAATACACGAAAGTGTATGAAATCGATCTTGCAGACATCAAAGAACCTATTCTTTGCTGCCCGAACGATCCAGATGATGCAAAACTTCTTTCTGATGTTCAAGGCGCGAAAATTGACGAAGTATTCGTTGGTTCTTGTATGACTAACATCGGTCACTTCCGTGCGACTGGTAAATTGTTAGAGAAAGTTCCTGGTGGTGCGTTGTCAACTCGTTTGTGGATTGCTCCACCTACGCGTATGGACGAACATCAGTTGATGGAAGAAGGTTTCTATAACATTTATGGTAAAGCTGGCGCGCGTACTGAAATGCCAGGTTGTTCATTGTGTATGGGTAACCAGGCACGTGTAGCTCCGAACACGACTTGTGTATCGACTTCTACGCGTAACTTCCCGAACCGTTTAGGTCAAGGTGCTAACGTTTACCTGGCTTCTGCTGAACTTGCTTCTGTTGCTGCTGTATTGGGTAAATTACCTTCTCCAGAAGAATACCAACAGTATGCAGCTCAAATTGACAGCATGTCAGCTGACATCTATCAATACTTAAGCTTCGACAAGATGAGCGAATATACTAACGCTGCTAAAGACGTTGATACTAAGAAAATTGCTGCTGCTCAATTGACTTAATTGTTGATTAAAAAGTAGTTTAGAATAAGGGCTGATTTATCAGTCCTTATTTTTTTATGAAAAATTATTACGAAGAAAAATTTGATTCATTATTTACAGAATTTGATCCAAAAAAAGCATTAGAAAAAATAGTCGAAGACTTACTATATAAATGTTCACAACCAAAATATTTTGATTATAAAAATAAATTTGATATGTTTTGGCAGTCAAATTTTATTAAGCTACTTACAGTTGATGAGGTTAGGAGTGAGAATTATATTTTGGCTCGGCTTTGTTGCACAAAGATTTCATAACTATATGATTTTAAAAGTTTTGATTATTTTTTGATCCAAAATTAAATTTATTTAAATCAGATGCTTACATATTTATGCAACAAAGCCAATTACAAAAGGAATGTATTAGAGTCTTTTAGTTTCGACTGGCTTTGTTGCACAAACCTAGCCTATAAGGTTTATTCAGTCCTATAATTTCAAAATGAATAAACCTACTCCTAAAACTTATCGTACAACCAACTGGTCTTCCTATAATCACGCTCTCATTAATCGGGGCAACATTTCCATTTGGTTTGATCCAAACACTCAGTGGTATGCACAACCACAAAACAAGCAAGGTCGAAATCAAACTTACTCCGATACGGCTATTCAATGCTGTTTAATGATCAAATCTTTATTTAGACTCTCTTTACGCATGGTCACAGGTTTTGTTCAAAGTCTGATTAAACTTTGTGGATTAAATTGGACCGCACCAGATT
>NZ_MVOM01000022.1:0-56959 GCF_002018895.1 Acinetobacter sp. MF4640
TGAAAACATTTAGAATATTAAGTGAACGCTATCGAAATAGACGGAAAAGATTCGGCTTACGCATTAACTTAATTGCTGCACTCGTAAACCGGATAAACTTGCAATAATGACTTTCGCAGGAGATCTATTCTGTAAAAGATTTTAAACAGCGACAGGTGCTTTAATCCCTGGATGTGATTCATAACCCACGATTTCGATATCTTCAAATTTAAAGTCGAAAATATCTTTAACCGCAGGATTGAGTTTCAGTTGGCACAGCCCTAAAGGTTCACGGCTTAACTGAAGCTTCGCTTGCTCAAAATGGTTGGCATATAAATGCGTATCACCACCCGTCCAGACAAAGTCACCCACGCCTAAACCGCAGACTTGCGCAATCATATGGGTGAGTAGCGCATAACTGGCAATATTGAAAGGCACACCTAGAAAAACATCGGCACTGCGTTGATAGAGCTGACAAGACAGTTTGCCGTTATGAACAAAGAACTGGAAGAGGGTGTGGCACGGAGGAAGGGCGACTTGCCCAGCTTCTTGTGGATTCCAACCCGATACAATCAGACGGCGTGAGTTTGGATTGGTTTTAATTTCATTGACTAACCACGCAATTTGGTCAAAACCATCTTTTTCATACAAACCGTCGGCTTTTTTAGTTGCACCGAAATTACGCCATTGATGACCATACACCGGCCCCAGTTCACCTTCTGGGCGACCAAAACGCGCAGTTTGTTCTGCGGTTGACCATTCGTCCCAAATACTGACTTTGTTGTCCTGTAAATATTGCACATTGGTATCGCCTTTTAAGAACCACAACAGTTCAATCACGATCGAACGAAAGTGTACTTTTTTAGTGGTTAATAAAGGGAAGCCTTGAGAAAGATCAAAGCGCATTTGATGACCAAATACCGAGCGCGTACCTGTACCAGTACGGTCGCCTTTATCACCACCGTGATCGAGGATGTGTTGTAGCAGGTCTAAATACGTTTTCATAAAACTCTCAAATAAACACTTCGGGGGAACAGACCTCTTAATAGATGTGCCTGTACTTTCCACTCTAAATTATAAAATCTGCGGATGATTATACTGAATTGTGCCTTATTGCGCACTCGAGATTAGTAAGTCAGGCGAGATGATTAATCATATAAAAGTTATGTGAAAGCTATTACAGAGAACCAGGTTAAAGTGGTTTTGTGCAGGATTTAAACTGCAATAATTGAGTTGTATCGAATCTAAATAGATAGCCGTTTAGATGGGCAATCCATTCCATATCTAAGGACTTCATTAGCCAATGGTGAAACATTTGAGCTTAAGCCGAAAAAGGACTTGGGTAAGGGGTAAATTTTTTTAGTTAATTTAAGTTTCAAAAAGTACAGAGAAAATAAAACTTTAGAAAAGTTGTGTTGCATTTTGAAAAAAAATATTACATTTACGACATGAAAGTTCAATACTGAGCGGTTAGTATTTCGAACTCGAAAAGTTGCACACCCCTAATGATTGGGAGGAGAGTTGGTTTTAGTATGCCTTATGATCAAAACGTAAATATGAATGACATCTATGCGCCTGCGCAAACCAATATCATAATACGTTCTCAGTCAGAGCGAAATGTTACCGCTGCGGATATTTTAAGCTCGAAGCAAGCAAGAGAAAGGGCTATTAGCAACCATCAGCGTGTGGATATTGAAAAATTTACAGGATTTTTAAGAAATATTACCCGTCAAACCAGCACTCAAAAATGTGCTAAAAGTATTCGCATTGGCTTAGAGTCTGCGGGTGCAAGCTTCAAGAGTCATCCTGTGGCTGCGGCAGATTGGGGGAATACCCTAACCAGCATTGGTTATCGTAAAATTAATTTATCTTTTGATCAGCCTAAAAAAGGTGATATTTATATTATCGACCGTACTGCAAAAAACCGTTATGGACATATTGCCGCTTATTCAGGCAATGGCTGGGTTTCTGATTTTAAACAAAGTGGTTATGCGGTTTACCGTAACCAAAATGTGAACTACAGCTATTATCGAATGGATTAAGCAGATGTTGACCGGATGTAGAGCAATTCCACATCCTAATTAAATTCTTTTTTCACGCTGTGCGTGAATCGATACTAAAAATAAACCAATTCCACTAAAGCCGATACACTGGAGCGCAAGAGCAATTTTATCTTGAGCGGGGAGATAGCCCAGCAAACAAATCAGGGCAATTAGGGGTACAAAAATAACCAAACGCGAAAAGCCTTCCCGATACGGATTGTCCTGAGCAATCTTCAATAGCACACCACGTAGCAAATGCGTTGCAATGCCAATCACGAGACACAAACCAATAAAAATTGCGCCAAGCTGTTGAACTTGTGCTGCCATAAAAATCATCACGCAAGTGGCAATACAAACGATGAGTTTAATTTGACGGCTACAGCGTTCCGAATACCAAAAGTTCAACATGGTTTATTTAGACTCAGGCTGAGTATTGCTATGCAAAAGAGATAGGGGGGAAAATAGGCAAATCCCTAGCGCCATAAAACCAATCCCTTGTGCACCCGGAACCAGTAGCTCACCATCTTTAATATTCATAAAAATCAGCGCTAAGAGTAGGGCAATAGGAATCCAAGTCAGTAGACGATATAAAAAACCTGTAGGATTTTTGGCCGCAAAATGGATTTTGCAGTAACGACAAATCAGAAAAACAATCCCAGTACCCAAGAACATTAAAATGGCATTGAGGCTCAGGGGTTCCATCCAATACAACACACCTGTTACAACAGCAATTGCAATAAAAATAAGTAATTTTTTAAGAATAGAAATTGAGGGATTAAACCAAAATTCGAGCATGGGAGTGATGTATTTAAAAACCAAACATATGTCACTTTAGCATAATTTGGCCCTAAAAAAGGGGGCAATGAAGCCCCCAATATTTTATCCGCTCATCGGATTAGCCATTATTCTTTTGTGGACCCCAATCATAGATTTTCTTTTGATAGGCATACCACATCATCCACGTACCAACCAAAATCATTGGCAGACTGAGGAATTGACCTTTACTCATCCATGCGATGAATAGTTGCCCATTGTCAGGCTCACGGAAGAATTCTACGATGAAGCGGGCCATACCATAACCGATCAAGAATAATGCTGAAACCGCCATACGAGGCCGTGGCTTTGAACTGAACCACCACAGTACGATGAATAACAATAACCCTTCAAAAAAGGCCTGATAGAGCTGAGACGGATGGCGAATTAGCTGTAGCGGATCCGTTGGGAAAATCATACCCAGTGCAAAGTTTGGATCTGCAACTGGGCGACCGTAAAGCTCTCCGCCAATGAAGTTACCAATACGGCCAAACATGAGCCCTGTAGGGACACATGGCGCAATAAAGTCGAGGGTTTGGAACCAAGTCATTTTGTATTTCTTACACCAGAACAGCATGGCAAGCATTACACCCAAGAAGCCGCCGTGGAAACTCATACCGCCTGTCCAGACTTGGAACAACCAGATTGGGTTGGCAAGGAATTGCTCAAAGCCATAAAAGAAGACGTAACCGACACGACCACCAATAACCACACCTAGAGCGCCATAAAAGATCAAATCGGAGATCATATCTGGTGTCCAACCACGTTCTTTCGCGCGGTAGCTTGCAAGTCCCCAAGCAAACAAAAAGGCCAATAAATACATCAGGCCGTACCAATGAACTTGTAAAGGGCCAAGTGCTATTGCGACGGGGTCAATATTTGGATAGGTCAGCATGCATATTCCTAGTCATTATGTTTTGAACAGATTTTAGCTGAAAGAGATGAAAAATGTTGTACATTCAATGTGTAAAGATGATGAGTATCATTTATGTGTATTGTGGCAATAGCATGGCAGGTCTTGGATGAGATGCCATTGAGTTTGATTTCAAATCGAGATGAGTTCTATCAGCGCCCTTCGAGCCATTTAAAGCAGTGGGAAAATAGCCCGATTATTGCAGGGCAAGATTTGCAGTCTGGCGGCACATGGATGGGTATAACGCCAACAGGACGTTGGGCAGTTTTAACCAACTTTCGCGATGGAAAGGATCAAACCAGCTATCCAACGTCTCGTGGACATTTGATTCAATCCTTTTTAGAGTCTGAACAAACCCCGATTCGTTTTGCTCAAGACTTAGAGAAAAAACAATGTGACTATGCGGGCTTTAATCTTTTTATGGGGGATCGGCATCAGGCGGTCTACATGAGCAATCGTGGTGAAGCACCACAGGTTCTTCCGAAAGGCGTATATGTGGTGTCGAATGGTTTGATGACGGAACATTGGGAAAAAACCAAACATTTACGTAAGCGCTTTACCCAAGAGTTCTTACCGATGTTGCAACAATCCCATATCTTACAAAGTGAGTTAGAGAAGACAGCTTGGGATATTTTGGAGGATGAACGCAAGGTTATTTCAGACTTGTTGCCACAAACTGGGATTAGTCTGGATATGGAAGAATTATTATCTTCGACTTTTATTCAAAGCCCTATTTATGGGACACGCTGTTCTAACTTCCTACGCATGACTCATGAACAATGGTCTTGGCTGGAAAAGCAGCAGCAGGGTGTGTTCAAAGGAAAAATCACGGAACAGGCTGTACTCTTTAAATCATAAAAAATGCCGACATGAGGTCGGCATTTGCTGCATTTTTTTTGCTTAACCTGCGATCAAACCGCCATCATTACGTGTAATGACCACGGTTGCCGAACGTGGACGCGCAGTTTGGTTTACACGATCAGTTTGGCTTGCAGGCCAGTGACTGGTTGGCGCATTGTAGCTCTTAGAGTCTTCACCCGGATGTTGCACATTAATGAAAATGGCTTTGTGGTCAGGCGTCATGGTCACCCCCGTGATTTCACATTCAGCAGGGCCTGTGAGGAAACGACGTAAGTTTTCATCTGTAACTTTTGCACCCACAATGGTTGCTTGTTCATTTGGTGCAGTTGCAACACCACCATCACCCACTTGACCCGGTAAGGCTGCAAGCATCATACAGTTAGTTGTGTCGGTATACGCGCCATCATCGGTTTGAATCCACAGCACGCCCCGTGGGTCAAACCACATCCCATCTGGTGATGACAGGTCGTTGTTATCATTTAAACCTGAGAGGTTAATGTTTTCCGCCATCGCAGCTTCAGCACCAAATAAGTAAATATCCCATTCAAAGGTCTCTGCCGCTGAGTTTTCCTCTTTGAAGCGAATGATATGACCGTTGACATTGCCTTTACCGCCTTCTGGGTCGCTATAGTTACGTGGATTCGCTGCATCGGTGGTATATGCTGTACCACGGTTTGAGTTGTTGGTCAGCGTAACATAGACTTCCCCATTTTCTGGATTCACAGCGACCCATTCTGGACGGTCCATCTTGGTTGCTTTAACCGTGTCACCCGCTAAGCGTGCAAAGGTCAGGACTTCTGCTTGAGAGCTAAATGGGTAAATGTTGTTTTGTTCATTTAGGCCATTTTGTCCATAAGCCAATTCGACCCATTGTCCTGTACCGTCATCATTAAATTGAGCCACATAGAACTTGCCATTGTTCATGTATTTGTCACCAGCTCGGTAACCCTTGTTAATGTCTTTTGGGTCCCAAGTTGCATCCGAGACAAATTTATAAATGTATTCGCCACGAGAGTCATCCCCCATGTAGAAGGCAAACGGTTGGCCTTCAATTGCACGGCTTGCACGACAGTCTTCATGTGCGAAACGTCCGAGTGCAGTACGTTTCACAGGGTTTTGACGACCATCAAATGGGTCAATTTCAACAATCCAGCCAAAGGTGTTCGGACCATTACGGAAATCTTGTGCAGTCGTTACACCTTTAATGGAAGCATCCCAGCGATCATATAAGTCTTGTGATTCAACTGCACCAACGGCTGTTTCCCAAGCATAGCGTGAGTTTGTATCCAAATAAGCAGTACGGTTTTGCGCATCTTTATTCGGAATTTTATTTCCTGAACCATCAAGAATATAAATAATTTGCCCTTTCTCATCTTTTTTAGGTGTGCCATCTGCATTTTTTTCGTAAAGATAATCGATGCTTAAACCTAAACCGTAGCGTTTGAGTGCAATTTTTTCTTTGTCCGAGCGGCCTGCATATTCATCGGCACCTGAACGTTTGAAATAGCCGATAAAATTCTCTTCTGTGGTTAAATATGTACCCCACGGTGTGTAGCCATTACCACAGTTGTTGTGTGTGCCGCGAGTTTTGAGACCCACAGGTGAATATTGTGTTGCGAGTAAAGGGTTACCTGCCACTGGACCATTAAAGTCCATGATTGTTGAGCCTGTAATACGACGATTGAAAATAGAATTTTGTACAATTTCGACTTTCTGATTTGTCTTGTCTTTCTTGATGTGAACTACGGAGACGCCATGTGCATTGACTTCGCGGATTACTTCATCTTCAGGACGTCGGCCATTGGGTTTTGTTGGCCCTTTAGGATGTAGGAATGTTGGATTGATGTATTCATGATTCATCACCAAAAGACCTTGTTCTGAGGCAGACGAATCATAACGGCCAGTTGAGTTGTTTAAACCAAAAAAACTCATACCATCATGGCAATCACCTGAACGGAATTGGAAACTCGGACCAGACGGGACATTTTGATCATCCCATGCTGCATATGCTGGGTTAATCGAATCGCCCATTGCATAGAGTACAGTTGCTGTATAGCCTTCAGGCACCGTAACCCAGTCATTTAAGTTTTTATCTACTGGGGTAAATGTTAATTTCTGTGGTCGTACGTTTGGATCGGTTGGAGGCGTTGTTTCATTGTTTGTAGAATTATCATCATCTCCACACGCTGTTAAGCTTGATGCTAATGCTAACGCAGCCGCTCCACTTGCAGTTTTCTTAATTAAGCTACGGCGTGAAATGTGTTTTTCTAAAATATCGCGAAAATGTGTATTGCTTGAGTTATTGTTATCGAGTTCTTGATCTTCGTGATATGGAGTTTGGTATGTCATGTCTTTTCCTAGCGTCTTTGCTTGGTCGTTTTTAGAAAGTTACAAACAAGGTAAAGCGTCAATATGACAGCGTGGTGAAGCTTATATGTCAAAAACATGAAATGATCAGTAGCACATCTAGCCATAAAAAAAGCAGGCAATTTTGCCTGCTCATTGTTTTAAATCGGGGAGCTTAAACTTCAGCCGCTCGTTTTTTTTCAATCAGTTTTCCAAAAAAGAGACCAATCTCAAATAAAAGCCACATCGGTATCGCGAGCATAATCATCGAAAGAGCATCAGGTGGGGTCACAAACATTGCAACAAAAAAACAGCCGACAATAATGAATTTTCGTTTTTCAACCAATTGTTGGGTGCTCACCACCCCAATCAAGATGAGTATCAAGGTAACAATAGGAATTTCAAATGTTAAGCCAAAAACCAAAAACAGTTTTAGACAGAAGCTGAGATAGCTGTTGATGTCTGTCATTGGGGCCACAGTGTCAGGGGAAACACTGATAAAAAAGTGCAGAATGGATGGCAGCGCAATGAAATAAGCAAAAGCCACACCAGCATAAAACAATGCAATACTACCAATCAAAAGAGGCGTTGCGAGTGATTTTTCTTTTTCGTATAGCGCCGGTTTTACAAAAGCCCAAAGCTGATAAATGATAAAAGGCATGGCCAGCATGAGAGCCACAAAAAAGTTCAGTTTAAATGGCGCCATAAAGGTGGCGGTAACATCCGTTGCAATCATAGATGAGCTAATTGGAAGTTGTGCTCGTAAGGGTTCAGATAGCATTTGGTAGCTATGATTGGCAAAAGGCAATAAACAAAAAAACAAAATGAGAATTAAACCGACGATTTTAAATAAATGACCTCTTAAGATGATCAAGTGCTTAGTAATCGGCATTTCTTCAAGCAGCAGTTGCTCTGAATCTTGAGTCACTACAGGATTTAAGTTATTAGATTTCATACAGCCTCCCGCATCGGTTCAAAGCTATTTTGAACACAGCCTAAATAAGGTACCGAATCTACAGATGACTTGTGTTTCATAGGTTGAAGTGTAAATACAGGTGCTTTTTGATCTACATACTGATAAGTATGGGAGATATTTTTATTATCGAGTGTGGCAGTTTTTGGGTGTTTTTCATTTGCCAAAATATTTTGTTGTTGTATGTGTTGCATCTGAGCTTGCATCTTTTGTTCAAGCTCCTGAATTCGCTTCATTTCATTTTGCATTTGTTCACGTAATTCAGACATCCGTAGCTCACGGTCAATGTCATTTTGCACATTACTGACCATGCGTTTGACTTTGCCATACCACTTGCCTGCAAAGCGCGCCGCTTCAGGTAATTTCTCTGGTCCAAGAACCAATAGTGCGATAATGCCAAACACCAAAAGCTCTGTCATGCCGATATTGAGCATCGCAAAACTCCAATGACTTAATGTTTGACGGTTGAGTTGCTTGTGTTGCTATTTTGATGTTCTAAGGTGCGTGGTTCATTGAGTTGAGCTGCTTCAGCGTCCTCATCACGGATTGATTTTTTAAAGTCTTTCACGGCACCGCCGACATCTTTGCCTAAGTTCTTAAGTTTGGCTGTACCAAAAAGAAGAATAACCACAATTGCAAAAATTAGTACGTGCCAAATTGATAGTCCCGCCATGGGTAGATCCTCATCATTTTTCGTTTTCCCTATATCAACAGGCTTGTGTGACATTGCGGTGACGATGATGTTTCAATTTCAAGACAAAACGATCGCTTTGCACTGATTTTGAGAAAAAGCAGTGTTATGATGATTCCGTGAAATTTCAAGGATATTGAAGTGACGTTGCTGCTCCCTCTGTTGGCCTTTCTTAGTGGTTTACTCCTTGCATCCACCCCATTGGCAACACGGTTGAAAACAGGCTTTTCAAGTCTTTTAGCGCGTTGCTTCATTCCGATTGTTATTGTCTACAACATGGTGTTTTATCAGGCTGGTAGCTTTAGTCTGATGTTATTCAGTTTTGTCGTGGCAGTGCTCTTATTTTACTTTTTCCTCTATTTTTCAAAGAATAAATTAAGCGCCCTGTGTTTTAGTTATGTCAATATGGCATGGTTAGGCTTTCCTTTTGCGATTGCGTTATTTGGCACAAAAATTAGTCCAGCAATGGTGGCCTTATATATCGGCGGCTCTATTTTTGGCAATCTCTGGGCAGTGACAGCTGTGAGCCAAACACCGTTAGCTTTTTCATTTATTTTAAAAAAAGTGCTCTGTGCTCCACCCATGATTGCTTTGATTCTGGCCCTTATTTTGCGTTCCGTTGGGGTACAACATTGGTCACAGCATGATCTGATTGATGTGGTTTATAGTGCAGCCAAATTTGGTATGAGCTTCTCTGGCATGTGTGTATTGGGCATGTGGTTGAGGCACACCAAAGTTGAAAAAGCGGACTTGTGGCAAAGTAGTCGGACAGCTTTGTTAAAATTGGTATGTGGCGTGGTGCTGTGTGGGCTGAGTTATCGTTATCTCGCTATTCCTCATATTGAACAATATATTGGGGTCATGTTCTTATTGTTCTGTTTACCGCCAGCAGCCAATATTGTGGCTTTGGAAACGCATTATCAAGGTACAGGCACATCGGCAAAATACATTGCTTCAGGTACGATCATCAGCTGTGCCGTGGTGAGTATTTATGGTTTATTGCTGCATGTATTTGCTGTGATCTAAGCACTCACTTTTAGCTGGAAATGCAAGTGCTGCGCAACGGTGATAGGGAGATATAGAGAATCTTTCGCCACCGTCCTCCCCGAGGGGAGAAGGGGCAACATTATACAGCTTAGTTTTTTATTGTTCTAAACTGGCTTTAAACAGTTGCATCGCCTGACCACGATGGCTGATTTTATTTTTTTCTTCTTTGCTCATTTCTGCACTTGAAAGCCCTAACTCGGGTAACCAGAACAGCGGGTCATAACCAAAACCATTTTCCCCACGAGCAGCCTCCAGTACTTCACCTTTCCAAATGCCTTGGAAAATTTGCGGCAGAGGATCATCAGCATGTTGTACTAACGCTAAAACGCATACAAACATGCCTTCAATCGCTTGACCATCTTTACGCAGTGGCTTGAGTTCAGCTAAGAGTTTTTGGTTATTGGCAGCATCATCGCCGTGTTCACCTGCATAACGCGCAGAGTAAATCCCCGGTGCACCACCTAAAACTGGGACACAAATCC
This sequence comes from Acinetobacter sp. MF4640, assembly GCF_002018895.1. NCBI lineage: Bacteria > Pseudomonadati > Pseudomonadota > Gammaproteobacteria > Moraxellales > Moraxellaceae > Acinetobacter > Acinetobacter sp. MF4640. The sequence goes on from NZ_MVOM01000022.1 coordinate 10,148, forward strand.
CAGAGTCATCTGCAATGGCTGGTTTTCCTGAAATTCTAGATGCATGGCGTGCTTTAATAATCGCATTTTCGACAAAGCTCAGACCATCTTCAATGGCATCTTCAATATCCAATTTACCTTGAGCAATCACTTCAACAGGTAAGTTGAGCTCTGCAAATAATTTTTCAAATTCCGCAATTTTACCTTTGTTATTGCTTGCGAGGACTAACGTGCCTTGAGATAACCAATCAGTTGATGCCATGTGAAAGATCCGTGCTTTAAAAATTATGGGGTTATTTTAACAAGTCCGACTCATGGATAGGCAATAAAAAAGCACCCGAAGGTGCTGAGTATGGAAATAAAAGCTTATTGAGCTTGAATCCACTTGTCTGCACGGTCACGTGCTTGACGAATTTGATCTTGCGTTAAGTTTGCCGCCAACGCTGTTTTCTTGCCTTCAGAAAGCGTAATCACTTTATTATCGAGCATGCCATCACGGGTTGAAAGCTCATACCATTGATAAGCACCCATGTAGTTTTTCTTTTGCTCTTCCATCATCGCCAAGTTAAAGCTTGCGCGGTTATCACCACGGCTGGCTGCTTTTTCAAAGTATTGACGTGCTAAAGATTCATCTTTTTTGGTGCCTAGGCCATCTGCAAGCATACGACCAACATTCAGCTGAGCTGCCGAAAGACCTTGATCCGCAGCGGCTTTGTACCAAGCAAAGGCCTGTCGTTCATCTGCAGAAATGTCTTTACCCTGTTGATACTTGGTTGCAAGATAGAACTGCGCAGCAGGCTGACCCGCTTTTGCTGCTTTAATTAAGCTATTGATATCCATAACAGAATACTGTGCAGCTTGACTCGCAACAGACGTGGTTGGGGAAACATAATCTGCATGAGCTTGAATGCTCAAAAGTCCAACCAGTAGTGTCGTGCTTAAGAATAGTTTTTTCATAGAGCGCTCACTCGATAAATTGCGACTTCACCAAACAAATTCGGGAGACGTTTACTGAGTAAACTATCTTGTTGATCCCCATTTACAGCGAGTCGATTAATAATTCTGATGTTATTTTCCGCACAAAGTGCTTCAAAATCACGGAAAGTACATAAGTGGATATTGGGTGTGTTATACCACATGTACGGCAAAACTTCAGAAACGGGCATCATTCCTTTCAGTGCCAAGAAAGAACGGGTCTTCCAATGGGCAAAATTAGGAAAAGTAATGATCGCCTGTTTACCTACGCGCACCATATCACGTAATAAAACATCTGGTGCATCTACCGCTTGCAAGGCTTGTGCCATAACGACATAGTCAAAAGACTGGTCTGCAAAGCGGCTTAAACCCAAGTTTAAGTCTTGTTGGATAATATTTAACCCGCGACCGACTGCAATTGCAATCTTTTCTTGATCAATTTCCAGTCCATATGCGCGAATATTGTGCTTTTTGCTCATATGAGCCAGTAATTCACCGTCACCACAACCTAAATCGAGTACGCTAGAATCAGGTTTGATCCATTTTTCTGCCAGTTGATGATCAATACGCATTACACAGCCTCCTGAGATGCTTGAAGGTGTTCAGAACCACCCAGAAATGCACGTAATGCTTTTACATACAAAGGAATCGGGAACAGGAATGAGTCATGGCCTTGTTCAGCGTCGATATCTAAATAGCTCACTGGTTTGTGGTTGGTGATCAACGCATCCACAATTTCTTGTGAACGTTGCGGGGTAAAACGCCAGTCGGTGGTAAAGGACACCACAAGGAACTGACATTTGGTCTGAGACATGGCTTTAACTAAAGACTGTTCATACTCACGCGAAGGATCAAAATAATCCAAAGCTTTAGTCATAATCAGGTAGGTGTTGGCATCAAAGTTACGGCTAAATTGCTCACCTTGATAACGCAAATAACTTTCGACTTGGAATTCGACATCGAAACCGTACATAAATTTGCCTGACTTTAAGTCACGGCCAAATTTTTGTTTCATGGCTTCTTCAGATAGATAGGTAATATGACCGACCATACGTGCCAAAATTAGGCCACGTTTTGGATAGCTGTCATTTTCAAGATAGCGACCATCATGGAAGTCTGGATCAGACAAAATTGACTGTCGTGCGACTTCGTTAAAGGCAATATTCTGAGCAGACAGTTTCGGTGCACTGGCAATAATCACGCATTTTTGCAAACGATCAGGATAATCAACCGACCATTGCAAGGCTTGCATACCACCCAGCGAACCACCAATCACTGCACTCCAGACTTGAATACCCAGATGATCGGATAAAATAGCTTGGGTTTTAACCCAGTCACGGACGGTGACTAAAGGAAAGTCAGGACCATAAGGACGGTTATCATTTTCAGGATTTGGCGAAGTTGGCCCTGTTGAACCGCTACAGCCCCCAATATTGTTCAGTGCTACCACGAAAAACTTTGAAGTATCAATCGCTTTACCTGGGCCAATACAAGCATCCCACCAACCCGGTTTTTTATCGTCAGCATGATGGTAACCCGCAGCATGATGATGACCTGATAGTGCATGGCAAATTAAAATCGCATTGGATTTATCTGCATTGAGTTCCCCATAGGTTTCAACCATCAATTCATAACGAGGAAGAATACGACCGCATTCGAGCTCTAAGGGCCCTTCAAAAGTAAACTTTTGTGGAGTAACGATACCCACGGAGTCAGCAGGAAAAGACACAGGAATAATACGCCTTAAATCTTTGGGGTTAATAAACAAAAGGATACCACTTGAGGGTATCCTTCTAAAGTCATTTTAGTGCTAATTATTATTGCTAATACTTATACCGCAGCAGCAATCACTTGATCTGTGCTTAACACACCTTGATCAATTAAGCGGTTGGTACACGCAATAATCGCTTCAATCGATGAGGTCACAATGTTGTCGTGAATACCCGCACCGAAGGCTGATTTTCCAGTGCCTTTGACTTGTAACTCAACCAAAGCCAAGGCTTTTGCATTTGCTCCAGAGCTAATACCACGCTCTTCGTAGCTCAAGACGTCAATTGGTAACTGTAAAGCATCCAACATTGCAGAGATTGGACCATTGCCTTCACCACGTAATTGCTGCGTTTCACCATTCACTTCAATTTCAAGCTCAACCACTTGTTTGCCGTTGTTGTCATACAAACGGTAGTTTTTAGTAGAGTAATGCGTATCTTTGGTGTCTACATAAGTTTCTTTGAATAATTTCCAAATTTCTTGTGCGGTAATTTCAGTGCCTTCTTCATCGGTACGTTTTTGTACAGTTTGAGAGAATTCAATTTGGATACGACGTGGCAATACTACGTTGTAATTTGCTTCTAACAAGTAAGCAATACCGCCTTTACCTGACTGTGAATTGACGCGAATCACAGCATCATAGTCGCGGCCCAAGTCTTTCGGGTCGATTGGTAAGTATGGCATATCCCAAATTTCTTCGTTCTTTTGGAACTCAAACCCTTTTTTAATGGCATCTTGATGCGAACCAGAAAATGCGGTGAAGACCAAGTCGCCTGCATAAGGGTGGCGAGGGTGAACAGGCAAGCCTGTGCATTCTTCTACCGTTGCAATGATTTCATTGATATTTGAAAAATCTAAGTTTGGCGCAACACCTTGAGAGTACATATTCAAAGCAATCGCAGCGACGTCGACGTTACCTGTACGTTCGCCATTACCAAACACACAACCTTCGACACGGTCTGCACCGGCCATAATCGCCAATTCTGATGCGGCAATCCCACAGCCACGGTCATTGTGACAGTGTACAGAGATAATCACGCCATCACGACGGGCGATGTTGCGGTGCATCCATTCAACTTGGTCTGCATAAACGTTTGGGGTTGAAACTTCAACCGTAGCCGGTAAGTTTAAAATCACTTTATTGCTTGGTGATGCTTCCCAAATTTCGGTAACTGCATCACACACGTCTTTTGCAACCTCTAATTCGGTTGCAGAGAAACACTCTGGGCTGTACTGGAACACCCACTCCGTTTCAGGATATTGCGCTGCATATTCTTTGACTTTGCTGGCTGCATTAACGGCCAATTGCTTCGCACCTGCAACATCGACATTTAAGACTTTTTGGCGGAAGGTTGGTGCATTTGAATTATAAATATGCACGATGGCACGTTTTGCACCCGCTAAAGACTCAAAGGTACGCTGAATCAAATGATCACGTGCTTGAACTAAAACCTCGATATACACATCATCTGGAATGTGATTTTCTTCGATCAATTTACGGGTAAAGTCAAAGTCAATTTGAGATGCTGAGGGGAAACCGATTTCAATATTCTTGAATCCAATTTTCACCAACATTTGGAACATTTTAAATTTTTGTTCCATGTCCATCGGTTCAAAAATCGCTTGGTTACCATCACGCAGGTCAGTACTCATCCAAATAGGCGCTTTTGTAATTTCGTTGTTTGGCCATTGACGGTCTGGCAAGTCAACACGTTGATACATGCGACGATATTTTTTACTTGGATCAGCCAACATCATGAGGTAACTCCTTACATAGTACGGGTTGCATTTGAGTGGGTAATAAAAAGCAACCTACTATTTATATAGATTGTGTCTATGGTCTCTATTTACAAGGGAGTCTTCAGGGTGTTTGTAAACGTAAATATTTGATACGACTTAGATTTACCGTGAGTAACCTTGTAACGTTATATTTAAGAGTTTAATCCAGTTCGGTCGAAAAGATTTTTCTTTTTTTATGGCTTTTAGTCGTATCTGAAAAAATATTTCCCTTTAATTTGATATTTAGGGGAAATATTTCCGTATATTTTTGAGATGTGTTTGATCTTTTTCTTCATTTTACGAATTTGATTCATTTCATTCGCTTTGTTGAAGAGGTTATGAGAACTCTATGACCATATCTGGCTGTATATCTGCAAGTGTTGCAGTGCCCATCAACGCCATGGTGATCTCAAATTCTTCTTTTAAGATTTTAAGCACATGTGCAACGCCTAAGGCACCCGCAGTGGCAAGACCATAAATACATGGTCGTCCAACTAAAACCGCGGAAGCACCTAAAGCAATCGCCTTAAATACATCTGAGCCGCGACGCACACCGCCATCATATAAAAGAGGGAAGTCATTTGGCACAGTTTTCTTGATGAGTTGTAAGGCTTTTAGTGGAGGAATACAGGTATCTAAAACACGACCGCCGTGGTTAGACACAATTAAGCCTTGCACGCCCTGTTGAATGGCCAGTTGGGCATCGAGTGGACTGACGATGCCTTTTAACAGGATGGGTAAATCAGTCTGTTGAACTATCCATGCGATGTCGTCCCACGTTGGAGCAATTTTCATTAGCCCATTAAACACGGGATGATCGCCTTCTTGCAGTTCAGGCAGTGGAATATGGGCAGGAGTGTGCGGATGCTGCATGTTTTCAGGGAGGTGAAAGAAGGCTCGACGTTCTCGGTCACGGATACCTGTATGTGGTGAGTCCACAGTGATCACAATGGCGGTGAAGTTTTGTGCCTCAGCGAGCTTAATCAAAGCCAAAGATTTATTACGGTCACCTTGCCAGTACAGTTGAAACCATTTGTAGGGATTTTTAGGTTTGAATGTTCGCATGTCTGTGTTGGTAAAAGTACTCAAAATCATATTACTGCCGAGTACTTCTGCTGCCAGTGCAGTTGCAGCTTCTGCTTCAGGATGAAACTGCTGTTGATGACCAATCGGTGCCACAAAAATAGGATGTGGAAAGCTTTGTCCTAAGATTTCACAGCTTGTATTGCCTTGAGTGAGATCTCTTAACATGCGTGGTATCAAGTGCAGGTTTTGGAACTGAGCGAGGTTATTTCGAACACTGATTTCATCCATAGCACCACCTTGCAAATAGTGCCAGACCATCTCAGGCAGATGCTTTTCTGCCTCAATTTCATAGTCTGCAATCGTTTGTAATGAGGCAGGAATTTGGGTGAGTGGTGGCAAAACAGTTTTTGATGTCATGGAACGGTCCAGTTACTACAGTAGTTAACGTTGAGCTGGGATTATTGTTTTACAGTTCAGCCCATTTGCGCATCAGGTTATGATACAGACTAGTGAGCTTGACCACTTCTTGATGTTGATCACCGAGTTGCACACGTAGGTTCTGAATAGTTTGATCAAGATTAAATAAGATATGGCGGTCAGTATCATCTCGAATCATACTTTGAACCCAAAAGAACGAAGCGACACGGCAGCCTGAGGTCACTGGTGTTACCTCATGCACGCTAGTAGATGGATATAAAATCATATCACCCGCAGGTAATTTCACTTCATGATAACCATAGGTGTCTTCTACCACCAAATCGCCACCTTCATATTCGTCAGGTTCGCTTAGAAAAACAGTGCAGGATACATCGGTACGAATCCGATCTTTGCTTCCGGCTACCCAGCGAATGGCATTGTCTACATGGAAGCCAAAAGTTTCGCCTTGTTCATAGCGGTTAAAATATGGCGGCAAAATATCTAAAGGTAGAGCAGCGGATATAAAGAGTGGATGTTGTCCAAGTGCTTCTAAGATGATATTGCCTAAGTGTTGCGTGAGCGGGTGATCTTCAGGGAGTTGTTGATTTTGTTTTACATTTTTTGAGAGTGATCCTGTGGTTTTTTTACCATCAATCCACTCGACTTTTGCCATTTCATCACGGAAGTATTGAACTTGCTCTTTTGTTAGTACATTGGGAATATGATGGATCACAACGCGACCTGCTGAAAATGAAAGCTCTATTTAGTCTTTAAGCATATATAAAAATAGCCTCAATGAGAGGCTATTTTTATCAAATCTCAGGATGAAAAAGATTTTAGTTAAAAACTTAGTATTTGAAGTTTAGAGACAGTACTGCGCTACGACCTTCAGCTTCAGTTGCATAGTGAGATGAATATGCTTTAGTGAAGTAGCGTGTATCAGCCAAGTTGTTGACATTTAACTGTAGATCAACATTTTTGTTGACGTTGTAACGCGCCATAGCATCGTAGCGAACGTAGCCTGGTACCCATTTGGTATTTGCGGCATTGCCATAGACTTTGTCCATCGCAATTGCGCCAGCACCTAAAGTCAACTGTGGCGTGACTTGATAAGTGGTCCAAAGTGTTGCAGAGTTTTTAGCAACGTTTTGAACTTGCTTGCCGTCATTTAAACCAGTGCCATCATCAACTAATTCGCTGTCTAAATAGGTATAACCAGCAGATAACGCCCATTTTTCAGTGATATTACCGTTTACACCCAATTCAAAACCATCGACACGTGTTTCACCAATATTTTTGGTTGTACCGTCATCAGCTGTTGCACGTGTATTGGTTTTTTCAGTACGGAAAATGGCTGCAGTTAAATTAAGTTTGTCATTCAAGACATCCCATTTAGTTCCCAGTTCCATAGTGCGGACTTCTTCAGGTTTTAAGTTCTGAATAGCTGCTGTAATACCTTCTGAACCATCACCACCATCCACACCGACTGGATTTGATGAGGTTGCATAACTTGCATAGATTGAACCATTTTCGACAGGTTTATAAACTAAACCAGCTTGATAGTTTACAAAGTCTGAATCGTTTTTAAGGTTAACAACGGTTCCTTCCGAATAGGTTGAGTTATAGCGACCTGCAATCATGGTTTGTTCTGCTGAGTAGTCATCCCAACGTAAGCCTAAATCCAAGATCCACTGTGGGTGTAATTCAATGCTATCGAGGAAATATACAGAAGTGTTTTTATTCTGAATGTTATAGCGGTCAGCGCCTTCAGTACTGATGCTGCCTGTCCATGGACCACGATTAGGATTCTGAACCGAGGTGCACCAACCAGAGCTCACATTTTCAGACTTGCTACAATCCGAGTAGGCACTTCCCGTAGTATTTTCGCCATTGATAATATATTGGGTACGGTCTGTTTCTTGGTCTGAGTACTCAGCACCTAGGTTAAAGCTGTGCTTTAAGCGACCTGTATTAAATTTACCTGTTAAAGCCAATTGGTCTGTAAAGGTATCAGTATCAGCTACACGTGAGTTTGCACGCGCCCAAACATTGCCTACTAATTGATTAGTGAATTCAGGTTTATTGTAAAAGTTACCTTGTGAATCATCCGGATTCGTCCAAAGATAGTCATTTTTAGATTTGTTGTATACAGCGGTATTGCTAAGGGTTAAATTATCAGTAAGATCATGCTCAAGCTTGATCGTTCCTGATTGATTTTCCTGTTTTTGGAAATCGCGATCTTTCCAGCCGTAATACATACCTTGTTTAACATCGATAGGCTTACCATTGCCATTTAATGGTCGGTAATCAATTGCTCCAGTTCTTGGAGCACCAAATGGGTTGTTGTATGGAATGCCTGAATCAGGGGTATCATCAGTTTTGAGGTAGTAGTAGCTTAAAGTTGCACGCGTGTCGCTGTCTAGACCAAAAGTAATACTTGGTGCAATACCTGCACGTGCATATTCAGTACCATCTTCTTGACCTGCTTTGTCGTTGTGGTGACCCATTACGGCAACACGAGCAGCAATACCATTACCAAAATCTTTGTTACCGTCTAAAGTAATACGTTGGTAATCATCCGTTCCTGCACCCACAGAACCTTCTAAAAAGTCACCTTTTTTTGCAACTTTAGAAATCATGTTGATGCTACCACCAGTTGTACCTGCACCGCCCATAGCAGATGCAGAACCTTTAGTAATTTCAACTTGCTCAATCGCAAACATTTCACGGTTTTGAGAAGTAGAGTTACGTACACCGTCTACATACATTGAACTTTCAGAGTTATAACCACGGATAAATGGACGGTCACCATTTGGGTTACCACCTTCACCTGCACCAAGTGTGATCCCAGGTACTGTGCGTAAAGCATCGCTTAAAGTTGTAACTTGAGTGTCTTCAATCAACTGTTTAGAAATAACAGATACTGACTTTGGTGTGTCGAGTAGGGGGGCAACGAACTTGCTGTTTGCAGATTTGTCTACTTTCAAACTTTGTTCTGCTGCCGCTTCCGTGTGAATTGTTTCTAATTGCGCGATTTGATCTTGCGCAACAGCATTGACTGCAACCACAGAGAGTGTTGAAGCGATTGCTGAAGAAACCAGCTTTTTACGTGTTTTGATGAAGGCCATAACGAATCTAGTTCTAGCGTTGTAAATTAGTATGCGAATAATAATGATTCTTATTTTTTGTAGCATAACTATTACATTGAAATTGTCGATGCTTAGATGTATTTGTGTAGAAAAAATAAATGTAATAATGTAATGAATTTGATATAAGTTTTTGATTTTTATTTGGATTGGAAAATTAGATTATATTTTTATAATATTATTGGAATTTAGAATCCATTATTTTTAGGCTAAGTTTGAAGGTGTTTCTCAAGTGAGTATGTATAAATTATGTTAGATCTATATTTGGTATGTATGAAGAAAACCCTGCCGGCGCAGGGTTTTGCATGTAGCCTAGAACTTAAAGGCCGTACTTAGCTGAACGCGTCGTCCTTCTTGGGTGTTACTATAACGATTGTAATAGCCTGTCCCTATTTTTTCATAATCATTGAAGTCTTTGTCAAAGACATTGTATAAAGCCACACCAACGTCCCAGTTATCATTAACGATAAAGTTTGAACCAATATGGAACAGTGTATAAGCCTTATAATCTCCTAACGCATCATAAACAGCTTGGTTAGCTACGGTTAGATTCTCGTAATTTGACGTAAAACGTGCACGTTCACTACGATATTCACCACGTGCCCATAAATTGACGAAATCGGCAGCTTGCCATTTCAAAGAGGCGTTTGCCATATGCTTTGGTGTATCATTTAGAACAGGGTTATTAAGTTGTTTATCCTTAATTTCCGTCTCGGTCCAAGTATAATTGAGGCCTAGTTTCCAGTTTTCTGCAAACTCCCAATTTAGACCAGTTTCAATACCATAAACTTCAGCTTCTTCGGCATTGATTGGACGCGTAACGTTCCACGTATCTGGAGCACCTCGGTTATAGTCCATTGTCCAAGGCGTTCCAACGGAAAGCATATAGTCTTCACATTGCTGTTTATTCGTATCAGTATTACAGCGTAACTCAGCATTACCCGTCATAATTTTGTCTTCAATTTCACTAAAAAAACCTGTGATATTAAAGTCAAAATTAAAGTTATTCGTAAAATACGTACCTAGTTCTAAATTTTTACTGGTTTCAGGTTTTAAATCAGGATTACCGAAAACAGGTGTGCGGCCTTGACCACTAACATTATAAATACCTGTGGTTAGGCGTTCTAATCGAGGCGCTTTGTAGCCTTCAGAGTAGCCACCTTTAAATGTCCAGTTTTCATTTGCATTCCAGACTAAATAAGCACGCGGCGTCCAAAAATCCCCAAAAGTATCATGATTGTCATAACGTAAACCCAAGGTTAATGCCAAACTATCATTAAGTGACCATGTATCTTCAGCGAATAGTCCTAATTGCTCAAAAGAAACTTCTTTTTGAACACGAAGTCCATCACGAATGCTTGCATCCCACCATTGCCCCCCTAAAGTAATGTTATGACCATTAATATAATTAGTCGTAAACTTGGTATCGAAAATAGTATCTTCGCTTTCAAGCAAACGTGGTGTTATTGCCTGAGACATATTTTGCGCGCGAGCCGGAATTAAGCGACCTACCGTTTCTGTTTGAGTATTTGCGAGACTAGACTCAAGAGTGCCGATATTACTGCGCCACGTATGTGAAAGAATCATTTTTTCACGATTATATTCTTGGGACTTATCATAACCGCCGTTTGCACCTAAAGTGCCTAATTGTCCTTTAGAGTTGTCATACCATTGATCTGTCTGCTCATATTCCGCAGAAATATCGTGTTGATCCGTTGGTGTTAAAGTTAAGCGAACACCAATATTTTCTAAGTCTGATTTGGTTGGGTTTTGTCCCTGAGTTAGTTCTGTTTCAGTACCTTCATCATCGCTACGAATTACGTTTGATTGATCTCGTTCAGCTTTGCGGCCTCTTAATTGGATACCAAGGATGTTTGGAATAAGTGGACCAGTAACATATGCATCTACAGAGCGTTGATTCCCGAAATCAGAACTATTAGGGAGTAATGTTCCTTCTAAAGTGACTGCTCCAGTCCATTCATTTGAAACTTTTTTAGTAATAATGTTGACTACACCACCGATGGCGTCAGAGCCATATAATGTAGATGCAGGGCCGCGTATGACTTCAATACGTTCAATCGCAGATATTGGAGGGATAAAACTGTTGTTTGATTCACCAAATCCATTTGGCGTAATGTCACCAGTGCTGTTTTGACGGCGACCATCAATTAGAACAAGTGTATATTCTGAATCCATTCCACGAATACGAATATTCAGACCACCTGTTTTTCCTGCTGTGGGACTAATATCAACGCCTTCTATATCGCTTAAGGCATCGGCAATCGAATTAATACGTTTATTTTTTAAATCTTCTGCTGTAATGACCGTCATTGTAGCAGGTGCATTTTTAATATCTTGTTCAAAACCCGCAGCTGAAACCACAATAGTGGAAAGCTGATGGGTAGATGAATCTTCAGTTGTTGTTTCTGCGAAAACAGGAGTGGTGATTGCCCCAAGCAATGCCAATGAAAGAGGGTGTAGATTAAACTTACTCATAACTAGAGTTCCAATGATGGACGAGAAAAAAATTGAAAAAAACGATCAAAATTGACGCAAATATTAATGGTAATATTTATCATTTGCAACAAAAAGCCATAAAAAATATAATACTTTGCGCTTAATCAGTAGCGATTTAAAAATATTCAAAATAAAAAACGATAAATGAAGAAAAAAATATGTGGTTTCAATCGGGTGTTTTGTATATCGTTCAATGTTGTCATATAATGTGGCACTTTTTAAAATTGTTCTTACCAAAAGATTGAGGAAGCCATGCAAGTAACTTCTGAAGCGGTTTCGGGTGTTACCCGTCGTTTAAATGTATCTGTACCGACGAGCCGTGTTAACGAGCAGTTCGAAGCTCGCTTAAAACGCACTGCTAAAACTGTGAAGATCAACGGCTTCCGTCCAGGTAAAGTGCCAGTAAATGTTGTTCGTCGTGAATATGGCGCGGGTATCTACCAAGAAGTCGTAAGCGACATTATTCGTGACACAGTATTTGAAGCGATCCAACAAGAAAAAATCAATGCTGTTGGCATGCCAAACATTGAAAAATCTGAATTAAAAGACGACGCGCTTGTATACGAAGCGACTGTTGAAGTTTATCCAGAAGTTAACGTGAAATTTGATGGTTTAGAAGTTGAACGTAAAGCATCTGAAGTAAACGACAAAGATGTTGATCAAATGATCGAAAACCTTCAGAAGCAACGTGCTTCTTGGGCTGAAACGAAAGGCATGGCTAAAAAAGACATGCAAGTAACTTTCGACTTTGAAGGTTCAGTAGACGGTGAGAAGTTTGAAGGCGGTTCTGCAGAAGACTTTAAACTTGTTTTAGGTTCAGGTCGTATGATCCCTGGCTTCGAAGACGGCATCGTTGGTATGAAGAAAGGCGAAGAGAAAGTGATTGATGTAACTTTCCCTGAAGATTACCAAGCTGAAAACCTTGCTGGTAAATCAGCTCAATTCAAAATCACTGTGAAGCTTGTTGAAAAACAAAAACTTCCAGAAGTTGATGCTGAATTCCTTAAAATCTTTGGTTTAACTGAAGAAGAAGGCATTGAGAAGTTAAAAGCTGACGTTCGTAAAAACATGGAACGTGAAGTGAAAAATGGTTTGCGTAATCAAGTGAAAGGTGCAGCTTTTGATGCACTTGTAGCTGCAAACGAAGTTGAACTTCCTGCGTCTATGGTTGCTCAAGAAGTTGACCGTCAACGTCAACAAATGATCCAACAGTTCACTCAGCAATTTGGTGCTCAAGGTGCGAAAGCATTTGACTCAAGCATGCTTCCAGATGAGTTGTTCAAAGAACAAGCTGAAAAATCTGTAAAATTAGGCGTATTGGTAAGCAAAGTTTTAGCTGATGCTAAAATTGAAGTAGATCAAGCACGTGTTGATGCTTACATCGAAGACATGGCTTCTTCTTATGAAGATCCAGCTGAAGTGATCGAATACTTCAAAAATGACAAGCAACAACGTTCGCAAATCGAAGCTGTTGTGTTAGAAGACCAAGTGGTTGATCACATCTTAGCGTCTGCTAAAGTAACGGATACTGCTGTAAGCTACGAAGACTTATTGAAAGAGCAACAAGCTCGTCAACAAGGCTAAGTTTAGCTAAAGTAAAAAAGGCGCTTTGAGCGCCTTTTTTATTGTGATTTAGGTTTGTAAAAGGCCTTGCGTTCACAAAGCTTATGCAAAAAATATCTGTTATTTACTTGGGAATATTTTGCATTTTCAGCAATTATCCCTCATATTGTGACTATGAGTTGAGTAACAAAAAATTTAGGAATAAGTAAACGTATGTATATTCCAACTATCGATAATGCCTTAGTTCCAATGGTTGTAGAACAGTCATCTCGCGGTGAACGTTCATTTGACATTTATTCACGTCTTTTGCGTGAACGCGTCATTTTTATGACTGGTGAAGTTGAAGATAACATGGCGAATTTGATTGTCGCGCAAATGTTGTTTTTAGAAGCGGAAAACCCAGATAAAGATATTCATCTTTACATTAACTCACCAGGTGGTTCGGTGACTGCTGGTATGGCGATTTACGATACCATGCAATTTATTAAACCAGATGTTGTGACTTACTGTATGGGGCAAGCAGCATCAATGGGTGCTTTCTTGCTGAATGCAGGTGCAAAAGGTAAACGTTATTGCCTTGAAAATGCACGTGTCATGATCCATCAACCGTTAGGTGGTTTCCGTGGTCAGGCATCTGATATTGAAATTCATGCACGTGAAATTCTGTTCATTAAAGAACGTTTAAACCGTTTAATGGCAGAGCACAGTGGTCAAGACTATGAAACTGTGGCACGTGATACTGACCGTGATAACTTTATGACAGCGCAAGCTGCAAAAGAATATGGTCTCGTGGACGAAGTGTTATCTAAACGTCCATAAGTTTTAAAAGTTTAGAATTGGAGTGAATATGTCCGAACATCCTCAAGGACAAAAGCATTGTTCATTTTGCGGTAAAACGCAGTCTGAAGTTGGGAAACTGATAGCAGGCGAGGACGCGTACATCTGTAATGAATGTGTGGACGTATGCTTAGACTTGGTGCAAACCAGTCAACAAGTTGAGTCGGGTGACTGGGCTGAAAAACCCTTGCCTAAACCTCACGAAATTCGTGCGGCATTAGATCAATATGTCATTGGTCAAGATGTGGCAAAGAAAACCTTGTCAGTTGCTGTCTATAACCACTATAAACGTCTTAAAGCGACACATGGTGGACATAAACACGATGATGCTGTTGAAATTGCGAAAAGTAATATCTTATTAGTAGGACCAACAGGTTCGGGTAAAACCTTGCTTGCGCAAACCATGGCACGTCTTCTCGATGTTCCTTTTGCTATGGCTGATGCAACGACACTTACCGAAGCCGGCTATGTCGGTGAAGATGTTGAAAACATTGTACAAAAGCTTCTACAAAAAGCAGACTACGATGTAGAAAAAGCGCAAAAAGGTATTATCTATATCGATGAAATCGACAAGATTACCCGTAAGTCTGAAAACCCATCGATCACGCGTGATGTGTCGGGTGAAGGTGTACAACAAGCGTTACTGAAAATGATCGAAGGCACGGTTGCATCTATTCCACCTCAAGGTGGTCGTAAGCATCCGCAGCAAGAATTCATTCAAATTGATACTTCAAATATCTTGTTCATCTGTGGTGGGGCATTCTCGGGTCTTGAGAAAATCGTACAACAGCGCCAAGAAAAAGGTGGAATTGGCTTCACGGCTGAAGTGAAGAAGAAAGATGAAGGCAAGAAATTGTCTGATTTGTTCCGTCAAGTTGAAGCGACAGATTTGGTGAAATTTGGTCTGATTCCAGAGTTTATTGGTCGTTTACCTGTAATTGCGACTTTGGAAGAGTTAGATGAAGAAGCTTTGATGCAAATTCTGACTGAACCGAAAAATGCATTGACCCGTCAATATCAACATTTGTTTGATATGGAAAATGTTGATCTGGTTTTTGAAGACTCAGCACTACGCGCTGTGGCGAAAAAAGCCTTAGACCGCAATACGGGTGCACGTGGCTTACGTTCTATTTTGGAAAATACGCTGCTTGAAACCATGTATGATTTACCAAGTCGTACCGATGTTGGTACGGTTGTGGTGAATGAAGACGTGATTAACGGTACGGCTGCACCATTATTTAAGCCAGAGCGTTTACCAAGAATCGAACAGAAAGATGCAGCTAAAGTTGATTTAAAAGTGATTAATTCAAAGTCCGCTTAAGTTGTTATTCATCCGAAACGTGTGAAAATCGAGTGTTTTCACACGTTTTTTTATATTCAAAAAAAAGAGGGAATGCTACTCTGCATCAATAGGCTGGGATGCCTAGATTCAAACTAAAAATTCAGTATCAAAATAAAAAATATGCCGTGAGGAATAGTCATGCGTGCAATGACGATTACGCTTTTAAGCAGTTTAATTTTATTGGGTTGTCATGGAAAAGCGACAGTTGAACAACCTGAATTAACATCAACGCTCAGCCATGAGGTTGATTTTGAACACGATCCAGGTATGGTCGAGCAGTATCGCATTGGAGTGTTTAGTGTAGGTGGATGGGTCAACCAAAAATTAGGACAGCGTTTTCAGCGTGTCCAACCCCAGCATGAACAAGCGGCGATGGTTTATCTGTATCGTCCAGACTCAAAATGGAATCGACAAGAAATTGTGGCGTCGAGTTTATTTATCAATAAAGAGCGCATTCCAAGCCTGCTGAACAATCATTACTATTGGGTCGAATTACCCGCTGGGACTTATCGTTTATCGAGTAGTCGGCCTTTGGGTATTAACCATTTTCAAAAGCCGAAATATATCGATTTTAGCGTAGAAGCAGGGCAGTCTTATTTCATCAAGTATGATGAAGAGAACTTATCCACACGCCGTGATGTTTCGGGACCTTTGGCGGTTATCCCTGAAAAAATTGCGATTCAAGAGATTGCATTTACCCAATTAAAGTCGAACAGCTACAACTTTGTAGCGGAAGCTCAACACACGGGTGAACTACGAAAGAAAGCGCAAAAACTTAAACCCGCAAAATATGATCCAAGTGAAGAGGTTCAGCTGATGAAGCCCTTTAAACTGTGGAATCCTTTAACCTGGTAAGTGAGTTATTGTGCTTTTTGGGCTTGTTCAAATAATGGTGTAAGGGTCTTTTCAAT
Organism: Acinetobacter sp. MF4640; assembly: GCF_002018895.1. Taxonomy (NCBI): domain Bacteria; kingdom Pseudomonadati; phylum Pseudomonadota; class Gammaproteobacteria; order Moraxellales; family Moraxellaceae; genus Acinetobacter; species Acinetobacter sp. MF4640. The sequence continues at coordinate 26,410 of NZ_MVOM01000022.1, forward strand.
TTGACGATTCATTTCCAGCTGAATAGCAGGATCTTGCATCATTTCAGCAGACATGGCGATGCTATTGCGCATGATTTCACTCATCATTTTGCTGCTTTTTTTATTGATAGACTGGCCTAGAGGTGTTTCGAGGAACTGAATGTTGGCCAACACTTCCTTTTCGGTAAAGGTCTGCATATAGACATTTTTAAGCATTTGCATAAATTTCGGATCTGAAATCAATTTACTGCTAAATGATGCCGTGATTTCGGCGATTTGCTTGGCTGCTTTTTGTTGTTCAGCATTGAGTGTTGAGGTTTTAAAAATATTCTTAATAATTTCTTCGGCTTGTTGGTCATATGCAGGGCGCATTTCTTGCTGCGATTGCGCTAAAGTGCCTTTAATATCGCCTAGTTTGAGTGCTTTTTCTACCGATGCTTCGGTCGCGGGTTTTGCAAAAGACGCTGTGCTAAGGACACATAAGGTAATACTGCAAAGGATGTGATTTAATTTTTTCATTGTTGGTCTATATCTTTTGATTAAGTCTATAAAAGTAGGCAAAAAAATACCCTTAACATGACCTTAGCATGTTAAGGGTATCCAAAAAAGTAAAACTTAAGTTTTAGCCCGCTGCAGCATCGACTACTGGAATTTTACCAATTTTGGCTTGCCAGATTTTTGGTGCTGTTGCGTGAATAGACGTACCATTCACATCAACTGCTACCGATACAGGCATGTCTTTCACTACAAATTTGTAAATCGCTTCCATACCTAAGTCAGCAAAAGCAACCACTTCAGCTTCACGAATTGCTTTAGACACAAGATAAGCTGCGCCGCCCACTGCCATCAAGTAAGTCGCTTTGTTGTCTTTAATTGCTTCAACCGCTGCAGGACCACGGTCCGCTTTACCGATCATGCCGAACATACCGGTTGCTTCAAGTACTTGACGTGTGAACTTGTCCATACGTGTTGCTGTTGTTGGGCCAGCAGGACCAACCACCTCATCACCGACTGGATCTACAGGGCCCACGTAGTAAATGAATTTACCTTTTAAGTCGACAGGAAGCTCTTCACCATTGTTCAGCATGTCTACCATGCGTTTGTGTGCAGCATCACGACCCGTATAAATTGTACCGTTTAGAAGCAAAGTGTCGCCTGGTTGCCAAGCGTTCATTTCTTCTTGGGTAATGGTGTCGAGGTCAACGCGCTTAGAGGTTGATGAATCCCAAGTGACTGATGGATAGTCTTCAAGTTTAGGTGCTTGAATGTGTGCAACACCTGTACCATCAAGTTGGAAGTGCGCGTGACGAGTCGCTGCACAGTTTGGAATCATGCCCACTGGTTTGCCCGCAGCGTGACATGGGTAATCTTTAATTTTAATGTCTAGAACTGTGGTTAAGCCACCTAGGCCTTGCGCGCCAATACCCAATGCATTTACTTTTTCGAAGATTTCCATACGAAGTTCTTCGATTTTATTTTCAGGGCCGCGACGAAGTAATTCGTCCATGTTGATTTCTTCCATGAGCGATTCTTTTGCAAGCATCATGGCTTTTTCAGCAGTACCACCAATACCAATACCCAACATACCTGGTGGACACCAGCCTGCACCCATGGTTGGAACAGTTTTTAGTACCCAATCCACGATTGAGTCTGATGGGTTTAACATAGCTAGTTTAGATTTGTTTTCTGAACCGCCACCTTTTGCCGCAACGGTAATATCCACTTTGTTGCCTGGAACAAGTTTGTGATAGATCACCGCAGGGGTGTTGTCTTTGGTATTTTTACGACCAAAAGCTGGGTCAGCCAATACAGATGCACGCAATACGTTTGAGTTTTCTAAGTAACCTTGACGTACGCCTTCGTTGATTGCATCGTCTAAGCTCATAGTTAAATCAAATTTAACATCCATGCCCACTTCAACGAATACGTTGACGATACCTGTATCTTGACAGATTGGGCGGTGACCCTCTGCGCACATACGCGAGTTAATTAAGATTTGTGCGATCGCATCCTTCGCAGCTTTGTTCTCTTCACGATCATATGCACGGCTCATCGCTTGGATGAAGTCTTGTGGGTGATAGTAAGAAATGAACTGAAGCGCGTCTTTGACCGATGTGATCAAATCATCTTGCTTGATAATAGTGGTCATACAAATATCTCTTGAGCGGGCTGATAGCTAGCGGGTTAAATTATAAGACAAAATGCCGAGGTTGTGGATGTTTTGCGAGGGCTTTGGGCGAAAGTTTAATAGTTGAACAAAATTGACGAGAAAATGGGGTTGTAAATGCTGGTAAATATGACAAAAATATCTAAGTTTAATGAAATATTTCATGTCTAAATTTGAATTATAAATATGATTTATTGTTTAAGGTGTTGAATTTGTTGTAAAAATAATAATCTTCGAAATATGACAGCACTGTCATAAAGTTGTCATAAAACTTTCGCATAATGCATTCATCAAACAATAGGACATCGAACATGTTGACAGGTTTAGTGATGGCTGCGGGCTTTTGTGTATATATCGCAGCGACTTGGATGTACGGTCAAAAAGAAGATCAGGCTTAAGCTTTATCTTCTTTTTTTTGTTTTAAGCTCTCTTCAAATCTTCAAATCTTCAAATCTTCAAATCTTCAAATCTTCAAATCTTCAAATCTTCAAATCTTCAAATCTTCAAATCTTCAAATCTTCAAATCTTCAAATCTTCAAATCTTCAAATCTTCAACTAGCTAAAAATTGTTTAACGCCTTAAGATTCCAGTTTCAAATCTTAAAAAAATACAATGAAATACTATTCCTCGACTTCAGCCTTGCTATTTATCGGATGCTTTTTCTTGTGGTCTATTTTCCTGTTTTATTTAATGGCTCAAAAGCATGCAGGCAATGTCATTGTCGAAGATATATTTAAATTTAATTTTTACTGCATGATGCTTGCAATGTTGCCTTTGCTTTTGAAAAAAGCTCCGCCTAAGAATGATGTCGAGATGACGATTTTTGAAGAAAAGCAACATATGGAAATGCGCCATCAAGTCCTGAGCCAATCTGCTCAAGAGCGTCGGAAAGCTTATTTGATGAGTGCTTTTTTCGGTTTTTTAATGTCGAGTTTAATGATGAGCTTTATTTTGATGTTAGATAAATAAGCTGAATGTGAGTTTATCCGATCTAATTTTTCTCACTTTTCCGCATTTGGGATGGAGAGTAGCCAAAGTACTTTTTAAAGCGATGACTGAAATGGCTGCTGGAGCTAAATCCATACTGTTCCGAAATGTCGGTCATATTGGCAGATGTGTGCTGTAGAGCTTGGTGTGCCAGTTCAAGTCGACGTTGCATCACATATTGGTGTGGTGGCATGTGCATGGATTGCTTAAACATATGGGCAAAATGATATTCACTGAGCTGAGTTTGTTCAGCCAAATCTGATAAGGTCAAGCTTTGTTGAATATGCTGATCAATCCATTCTAATAACTGTTTCAGGGTATACGGGGACAGCCCACCTTTTACTTCAGGGACTTGCCATTCGGTATGGCTATAATTTTTAATTAGATGGTTGAGCAGAAGCGTTGTGGCAGTACTCATCTGCAAGTGATTTTCTCTGTTCTGCCAAGCCCCATTGAGTAAAAAATGTCGATAGATCATAGCAATCTGTGGGTCGGCCACGAAACTTTGTGGATTTAAAATAATTTGGCTTGGCTCACGATCCCACACCTGTTCGGCGACGCGTTGTAAATGTTGTTCAGTATAGTACAAATGCACAAAAGTCAGAGGGTCGCGCAGATCCCAAGTGGATTCAAAATCCTGTGGCATCAAGCACATATGATCTGGCCCACCGCCATTATGCCAACCTTGAGCTGTCTTTTGATAACTGTGATATCCCCCTTGAATGTACATACTAAGCGTATGGTGGTTACTACAAACACTGACACGGTCTTGGTTGTTTTGCCACATGGCCAACTGCATGCCCGAACCCAATTCGACCGAGTCGAGGAGTTGAGCTTTATGTTGTTGTAATTGATCTAGAATCTGATATTTCATCATCTATACGCAGTGCCGAATGGAAGATTCAGTGTAGGACTTTGATTTCATTTTGTCATCTATAGCAGAAAATCAGTAAAAAATCACAAGTTCATGATAATGACCACAAGAAGGTGCAAGAAATGAGAGTCCTAAACCAAGCACAATAGCGTGAGTGGTTTGAGTTTGGGTTAAAGAGTATGAATGCGCTGTTATATGCTTTGGTGGTCGTGATTTGGGGGACGACATGGATTGCGATTAGTTTGCAACAACAAAGTGGAATATCGCCCAATGTAGCCGTATTTTGGCGCTTCTTTATTTCGGCTCTGGTGTTGTTTGCTTTTGTTGTGTTGTGCCGAAAACTGCAAAAGCTGGCTGTAAAAGACCATCTGTTTTGTGTGTTACAGGCGTGCTGTATTTTTGGTTTTAACTTTGTTTGTTTCTATTATGCGGTTCAATATATCAGCAGCGGTTTGGAGGCTGTTATTTTTTCGATGGCGGTCATTTTTAATACCCTCAACGCTAAACTGTTCTTTGGACAACAAGTTTCTACCCGTTTTTATCCTGCAGCTTTGTTGGGTGGATTGGGAATTATTGCCTTGTTTTGGCATGATGTAGTGGGGAGTACCTTAAACAATTATACGCTGATGGGAATTGGCCTTTGTGTGTTGGGAACCTATGGTTTTTCATTGGGCAATATGATCAGTGCGCGTCATCAAAAACAAGGTCTGGATATTTTTACCACCAATGCTTATGGCATGCTATATGGTTCAATCTTGATGGCATTGATTGCTGGATTTAAACAAGACGAGTTTTTCCCTACTATGGAATTCAGTGCGGTGAGTGCTTTATTGTATTTGGCTGTTTTTGGTTCAGTGATTGGCTTTACCGCCTACTTCTATTTGGTTGGACGGATTGGTGCGGGTAAGGCAGCTTATAGTACTTTGTTATTTCCTTTGGTGGCTTTGGTGATTTCGACCATTTGGGAAGGGTATCAATGGCATATGAATGCGATCATTGGGGTGATTTTGATTTTATGTGGTAATGCAATTTTCTTTATCAAGCCGCCCAAGTTGAAATTCAGTCAAATGTTGAAGCGAAGTTGAGCGATGAATATCTCAAAGCACTGTAGTTTATAAAACTCAGGCACGAGATTAGGGTTTTTAAATCTATATTCTGTTCGTTCTAGTGAATAATAATGTTTCCTAAACGGTACTTAATATTTTGATTTTATAAACGCTAGTAATTCTTGGAATAGTGGATGCCAATCTGCGGTTGGTGACTCAAACAGAGGGTGCCAAAAGAAATTAAATTCTAATCCACCGTCATCATTGCATAAATGTGTCCAGCGCTCTTTTAAAGTCTCTGTGCTATGGCATATAAATACATGCCAGTTAGGACCTTGCTCAGCTGGATGATGTAAACCCAAGTATGAGTGAATGCGTGCAGACGAAATCCCTGATTCTTCATAAAGCTCTCGCAAAGCTGCCTCTTCTAGTTCTTCATTCTTCTCAACTGTACCTTTTACGATTTGAATACCTGCAATAGGATGTTTAAACACTAATATTTCTGTTCTTTGATTGATATCCCGAAATATAACTGGGACTACTTTTTCTATTAATGTCATTTTTCAATGTTATCCATTAAGTGGGTTGTTGTAGTGCCTGAATAAAATCGAGCTTACACAACTGAATTGTATACAGCACTGCCACGATCAGCACCGATTATCGTGGCTAATCGCGAGACCAAAAGCGATCAGGGAATTTTTTAAAATAGCTTGAACCAAAGCTGCATGAGCTTGTTATGACGCTGTATTAGCTTTAATTCGAAGCGCTTCCATCTCCATTTCAACCATTTTCTGAGCATTTTTCCATTTCTCATTTAGCTCAGCAAACCTCTGTCGATCTGGTGAGTCCGATAAGATGATATTACCCATTTCGATTTGGAGATTATTTTCTTCTTTTAACCTTTCACGAGCTGCTGTGACTTCAGCATTTTTGAGTGTCACAGCATCGTATTTTTGATTCAGGCCATGAATTTGCGTAGTGGTTTGTTTAACAGCCGTCATAAGCGCATTCCTATTACCGCTGTCTATCGCATACTGCATGCCCATAAAAGAATCTTGAGCCTTTTTTTTGGCTGTTTGAGATACAGCTCCAAGAACGATGAGATCATATTTAATGTCTGCAGCATTATCTTGACTCAGATGTGAGGTGCTATGGGGTGGGGTATGAGCCGTAACATTGAGCTCAGGGTCTGATTTTACCTGTTGTCGCGTGTTGTTTAATGCCTCTGAATTCAGTTGAGGGTAAATCATGTGTTGTAAGGCTCTCATTTCACTGATAGAGCTTTGTTGTATGACGCTGATTTCTGCTTCAAGTGCTGTTATACGCTGCATCTGTGGCGGACTTTTAGTATTTTCTTGTGCCAGTTCCACACCAAGTAAATGGACTTGCTTAAATTTCTCACGTAACGCAGCACCTTCTTGGCTTTTGAAGTTTGTTGCATCTAGTGCAGTATTAAACGCAAGAGAATGGGTTTTCAGTTGTTCTAGCAGGGCGGGGATGGTATCGACTTCTTTATTTTGACGAGCCGCTTTAAGTGCATCTTGTGCGTTCAAAATGGCTTGAGAGTTTTTATTCGAAATCTGATCTAGGGCATCAAGATCCGCTTTAATGTCAGTTGGATTTGCTGTACTTAAGTTTTTATATGCTGTGGTTGAGTCTGACGGTGTTTGGTGCTGCTTAGATTCATTACATGCTGTCAGTGAAAATGTTGTCACTATTAGAATTGGAAGCAATTTTTTATTCATTATGAGACCAATGATTTAGAATTTAATTATATCGCTTGAGTATATTGTTTAAGTGTCTGAAAAGTAAAGTCTTACTGTTTTATCTGTGTTTGGGCTATGCTCGTAAATATACATTAGTCGAATGTTTGAGAGGCTATACGATTAGGTGGTACTACACACTCAGTTCAATTGTATATGCTGGAGAGTGACGAATTTGTATTTAGTGAAAAATGGTTTCACATCGTGTGCTGATTACAGTAGCAATCGCAAAATTACACTTTAAAATAGTTCAAGAGAAGAAAATAATGGAGCTTTCATTTCTTTCAATAGTTGGTTGTTTATTGATAGTTGGTGGATTATTACTTCCAATTTACACAGCAAATTTATTTCCTTTATCAAAAAAATCAAATGACCAGTATCAAGAGATGATGAGGAAAGGTGACCGTGGATGGATTATTGATTTTAAGATCAATCAATGGATAAGAAAAAATTGGATTTACATTCCAATTTTGGGGGGACTCTTCTTTTTGATTGGATTATTATTTTAAGTAAAGAAGTAGGTTTTCAACCTAATATATTATTAAATAATTTTGAAGGTGTGTGGCTTCTTCTAAACATTTATTTCGTTGAACATAGCTCTTTTAAAAACAAAAACCACCCAACTTTTCCGTTGGATGGTTTGGATCACATCAAGTTACTTTAAGTTGTTGCTTGTTGTTCCGCTTGAATTGCAGTGAGTGCAATCGTAAACACGATGTCATCCACCAAAGCACCACGAGACAAGTCATTTACAGGTTTGTTCAAACCTTGCAACATTGGGCCGACGCTTACGACATTGGCAGAGCGTTGCACGGCTTTATAGGTCGTATTGCCTGTGTTTAAGTCAGGGAAGATAAACACATTGGCACGACCTGCAACTTTAGAATCAGGTGCTTTCGAGCGTCCGACACTTTCAACCGATGCTGCATCGTACTGAAGTGGGCCATCAATCAATAGATCAGGACGGCGTTCTTTCGCTATACGTGTTGCCTCAGCGACTTTTTCAACTTCAGCTCCAGCACCAGAGGTACCCGTAGAGTATGAAATCATTGCAATACGTGGGTCTAAGCCGAAGGCCTTTGCTGAATCAGCCGATTGAATCGCAATTTCAGCGAGCTCTTCGGCATTTGGGTCTGGGTTAATCGCACAGTCGCCATACACATAGACTTCATCGGGTAACAGCATAAAGAACACGGAAGAGACCAGTGAGTACTCAGGCGCTGTTTTAATCAGTTGGAAGGCTGGGCGTACAGTATTGGCTGTGGTGTGTATTGCACCTGAAACCAAACCGTCGACTTGATCGAGCGCTAACATCATGGTGCCTAGAACGACAGTGTCTTGCAGCTGTTCACGCGCTTGCAGCTCGTTCAGTTTGCCTTTACGCAGTTCCACCATTTTTTCGACATAGTTTTCACGAATCAAATCTGGATCGATAATTTCTAAGTCATGTGGAAGCTCAATACCACGTGCTTTTGCCACTTCTACTACAGCTTCAGGTTTCGCCAATAAAATACAGTGTGCAATGCCACGAGATTGGCAAATAGCCGCCGCTTGAACTGTGCGTGGCTCATCGCCTTCAGGGAGGACAATGCGCTTCTTCGCAGCAATTGACTTTTGGACCAATTCATGGCGAAAAGCCGAAGGTGAGAGACGAGGTTGGTACGAGCCATTCAACATTGCCGTTAACCATTCTTCATTGATATGGCTCGACACAAAACGAGTGACTTGCTCAGCGCGTTCCGTATCATCGACAGGAATTTCATTGCTGAGATTGGCTAAGCTCTGTGCCGTGTCGAACGTGCTGAGCGCTGTATGTAAAATTGGTAAGCCTTGCTTAATTGCTGTTTGGCAGAACGCAAGCACTTGCTCGTTTGGCGTATGGTGTTCAGTCAGTACTAAACCTGCCAGTGGAATACCGTTACTGCTGGCTAAGCTGGATGCCAAAAGCACATCGATACGATCTGATGCACTAATGATCAGCTCGCCTGCGACAAACTTATGTAGTTCATGTTCAATGTTCGATGCAATCAAACTACTATGCAACACACGACGTTGAGTTGCATCGCCTTGATTGATCCATTCCGCCTGAATGTGTGAAGCCAAGTCTGACATACGCGGTACGCTGAGCGTGTTGCTAAACGGAACCAAGCCTATTACAGGGAGTTTGTCTGATCCGAGCTTTGGATGGGTCTTTTGGAGCTCAATTATAAATTTATTGGTATCGCTGATTAAACGCAGACTTGGGTCAAACGTTACTGGAATGTGTGCTGAGTCATCGGGCAAGCCTTTGGTGCGCATCAATAACACACCCGCAGTTCGCTCTGAACTCGCACCCCCAAAGTAGCGTAGTTGACTATCGACTTTTTCAGCCGTCGCGCTTGGCTTGTTAATGTCTGCATTACTGACAATAATGACTTTGGCATCGAGTGCTTGCGCAAGTTGTGCATTTAGTTCAGAAGCAAAAGAATCTCGGCTATTCGGGACTAAGCCTTCAACAATAATCAGGTCATGCTTACGCGCAATAGCACGGTGCAAACGAACCGCATCTTCAAGCAACTCATCATTTTCACCTGCACTGAGTTGTTGCAAAATGGTGTGATAACTAATCGGTTCAACGGTTTCATTTTTTGAAACATGGTGATAGAGCGCTGTGGTACGGTCTGCACCCGTGCTCAGTTCTTGAGAAAAAGGTTTTAAAAATCCAGCTTTAACACCTTGGCATTCAAGCGCATAAACCAAACCCAGACAAGCGGATGTTAAGCCGACGCCTTCCCCAGTGGGCACAAGTAAAATCGTTTTCATATATTTATTCGTCATACAAGAATTTAAAACAGACTTGAGGGAATGTAACGACCGCTTAAGCGATCGCTACATTGTCTTCAGACTTTTTTGCAGCAGTTTGAATCACCTCATTGGCCACGGATGCAGTTTCTTTGGCAATACGGCCTTCTTCATCGGTCGGTACAACCCAAATTTGCGGGCCTGTACCTGTATCAATACGACCTTCGGTACCACGTTTTAAACTGTCATTGGCTTCTTTACTCAAGTTAAAACCAAAGTGCGGTAGGAAAGCGACTGTTTTTTCACGAATATATGCCGAGTTCTCACCAATACCACCCGTGAAGAATAAGCCATCAAGACGTGGTAGACCACAGCTTAGTGCGGCCAATGATTTTGCGAGGCGATAGCAGAACACTTCAATGGCTAAAGTTGCATCTTCATTGCCTTGTTCTGAGGCTTCAATCAAAGTACGCATGTCATTCGAAAGATCAGACAACCCGAGTAAGCCCGATTGGCTATTCAGCATTTTATCAATTTTATAAATATCCCAGCCTAGGTTGTTGGCAAGGAAACTATGTAAGCTTGGATCGACATCACCACTGCGTGTGCCCATCACAACACCTTCAAGTGGAGTTAAGCCCATTGAGGTATCGACACTCTGCCCATTCCAAATTGCACAAGTAGAGCTACCATTACCCAAGTGTGCGGTTAACCAGCCTCCTTGTTTGAAGCTACCTGCCAGTTCTGAACCGCGTTCAGACACATAAGCATGGCTCGTACCGTGGAAGCCATAGCGACGGACATTATGCTCAGTGTATAAAAATTTTGGCACAGCATAGCGATAAGCATGTGCAGGCATGGTTTGGTGGAATGCTGTATCAAATACAGCCACTTGCGGTAGCTCTGGGAATAAACGCATCGTGGCGTCAATCCCAACCAAGTGTGCAGGGTTGTGTAATGGTGCAAGTGGTGTTGCTGCACGAATGCGTTCGACAATTTCTTCTGTTAAAAGCTCAGCTTTGGTCAATGTGCCGCCGTGTACCACGCGGTGACCAATGGCTTGAGGGTTATAATGTGAAAGGCGTTCTAAGATGGTTTCCAATGCTTTTTCATGATCGGCATGTGGAATAGACAATTCAAGGGGTTGACCACCCGCAGTAATGCCTTTGATACGAGCGTCAGCAGAACCTAAGTTCTCAGCTAAACCGAAAATACGATCTTCACGACGTTCAGAAACGAGCGCATATTTGATTGATGAAGATCCGCAGTTAATTACTAATACTGATGTAGACACGTTTTAATACCTGATTCTAATTGAATTATCCGTCCTAGAACTGATCTTCATGCAGTACGTTCTTATGCAATCTTGATCATTTTTTATGTTGTATCATGTGTATATTTTTAGTCCAAGATAGACTTTAGGTGATTAGACTTAAGCACTATCGACCATCTGATGAATAATAATTAAAATTTATCGGTTCATGATTTTCATTTATTCATGAAATGATGCTGAATTATTCATCAACTTCAACGCTATAAAAATAACACGCTATCTGCTGAAAGCAGCTGAATATATTGTGGCGTTCCTGTTTATTTTTGATATGTCATTTTAAGTCCACACATAATCACATACGCAATCAACGTGACCATCAAAAAAATCAGGATTTCCTGTAGATTTTAAGGATTCGCAGAGGCAGAGAATGTTTAGATATAAAAAATGTTCAGCCCTTTGGAAAGAGCTGAACATAGATATTTAAAATGTGTCGGATGAGTTATTGGCGAATTTGACCATCACCAAACACAATCCATTTTTGTGAAGTCAGGCCTTCTAAGCCGACTGGGCCACGGGCATGGATTTTATCCGTTGAGATGCCAATTTCTGCACCTAAGCCATATTCAAAACCATCGGCAAAACGGGTCGACGCATTGATCATGACAGAACTCGAATCCACAGCGGCCAAGAACTCGCGAGCTAGAGAGTAGTTTTCCGTAATAATCGAATCGGTATGATGTGAGCCATATTTATTGATATGCTCAATCGCTTCTTCCATACCAGACACCACTTTCACCGCTAAAATTGGACCGAGGTATTCCGTGTACCAATCTTCTTCGGTTGCCGTTTTGACTGCCGTACCTAAAATGCGCTGAGTTTCAGCACAGCCACGCAATTCTACTTGTTTTTCAGTGTAGAGCTCAGCGACACGCGGTAAAAACTCATCTGCGACTTTTTCATCGACCAGCAAAGTTTCCATTGCATTACATACGCCGTAACGGTGAGTTTTTGCATTGAGCGCAATCGGTAGGGCTTTTTGTAGGTCAGCTTGCGCTTCAACATAAACGTGACAGTTCCCATCCAAGTGTTTAATCACAGGGACACGGGCTTCATTGCTGATACGTTCAATCAGGCTTTTGCCTCCACGTGGAACAATCACATCGACAAATTCAGTGAGTGTAATCAGTTGCCCCACGGCTGCACGGTCTGCGGTGTTAATGACTTGAACCGCATGTTCAGGTAAACCCGCCAGTTTTAAACCGCGTTGGATGGCTTCAGCAATGGCTTTATTTGATTCGAGCGCTTCAGAACCACCACGTAAAATAATGGCATTGCCAGACTTTAGTGCTAAAGACGCGGCTTCTAAGGTCACATTTGGGCGAGACTCGTAAATCATGCCAACCACGCCTAAAGGAACGCGCATCTTACCGAGCTGGATTCCTGACGGACGATAGGCCATGTCGGTGATTTCACCAACAGGATCTTTGAGGCTAATCACATCTTTTAAGCCTTGCAACATGCCTTTAAATCGTGCGGGAGACAGTTCTAAGCGATCAAGTAAAGCACTGTCTAAGTTGTTGCTGTGCGCTTTGTTCATATCTGCTTGGTTCGCCGCTAAAATAGCAGGTTCACTGTTGACTAAAGCAGTATAAATAGCTGACAACGCATTGTTTTTAGTTTCGGTAGAGGCACGCGCCAAAATACGAGAAGCTTGACGTGCTTGCTGTCCTACCGTTTGCATATATTGTTCAATCGACTCTTGCATAGCGGGTTGATCACTTAGAAATTTCACAGAAGATAGTAACAGCCTAACACTCGACCGCATAGTCTCTACATGAAAAATCCAGTGCAGAGGCGGACTTATACATATTTTGAAATTGTTTTTTATCTAAAACATGATGAGCGGTTATACAATCTGTTGCGTGTAAAACAGTGCTCTGTATAGAATGAATTTTAGGACATGAAGTCCTTGCATAATTATTACAACACTGAACACCCTGTTGCTGTTGACAGGCGTGATCGTGCATTTCTTGCAAAACAAAAAGTATAGGCAAGAGTAGAGGGAAGGAACATGAATTCTATGATTCAAAGGGATGCCGAGCTGAATGACGCGAATTTACGCTTAGGTTTTTTTGATGTTTACCATCGTAACAGCTTTAAAGAACCTGCACGAACCACATGGATTGAGGGCTGGAAAGTCGAATACATGGCGATTGCTCGGCCAGAGTCATTCCATCGTACGCCTATCGTGATTATCGGTGGGGCATTTCAAAACTTTAATTCCTACAAATACTGTGTTGAGCAATTGCTGGATGCCGGTCCGATTGTCCTGATTGATCTGCCTTCAATGGGTGCCAATCAACAAATTCGTAATATCGATACGGGCTTGTCTGCAGGAACATTAGAACTGGGTGATCTCGCGAAGATGCTTGGCATCTGGTTCGATATTGAAGGATTAGACAAAGTTTCAGTGATGGGCATGTCACTGGGCTCAGTGGTGGCGTCTTGTCTGGCCGATCAACGACCAGAGCTGATTGACCGTATGATTTTAATGGGCGTTATGCAAAAGACCCGTAAAAGCTGGCGGATGTTGCTGGAAGAGTCGTTACATTTAATGCGTGAACAACGCATGGATGAATTTGGTCAGGCCGTGATTTTGTATTTGGTCAATCATGCCAAAATGGATAAAACCAAAATGTCACCCACAGCCAAGCGTTTGTTCTTCAGGCAGATGGCGGAGTTTACCGCAACAGAACAAGAGCGTTATGAAATCAACTGTAATCGTTTGCTTCGCCTCACCGATGTGCCGATTCCACAGTGCAGAGTCTTGGTGGCCTGTGGCCAATATGACAGTTTTACCTTGCCACATGAAAATGCCAACTTTGCGTTGCAATGTCCTGACATGGAATATGCGCAAATTGCTAATGCAGACCATGTGCCACAGCTACAACGCCGTAAAGAAACAATGCACTTGTTTGCGACGTTTCTGAAGGACGAATCCATTCAGCACTTAGACGGGATTATTCCCTTTAGTCGAGCACAAATGCTAGATATGGAGCGCCGTGGTGAAGAGCGGGTTCAGATTCAACACCCTGAAACCTTTTTAAGCTATCGCCATTCGGATTTGGTGATTGAGACAGAAGTGGTGGATTTGAACTACTTTGGGGTGCTTTTACGCTTTGAGTCAGACTTGGCTGCTGTCGCGGCTGAATATCCGCGTGATTTAGCTTTGCACTTGAGCGATGAAGAAGGCGAGTTTCAGATTGAATGTTTAATTTTTGCGGAAGATGGACCGTATATTCGTGCCTTATTTAAACATGGCAGTTTTGAACTCGCGGAGCGACTGCTCCGCTTTGTGGGGCATCAGAAACAAGAACAGACGTTGCTCGAAGCCGTAAGTTAAGTGAAATTCAAAATAAAAAAACAGCGTTTCATCGCTGTTTTTTTGTGGGTTGGGTTTTTAGGCTATTGCTCGGGTTGATTGGGCTTTTGCCATTGGCTATGTATCAACCAGACCAAGTCGCCTAAGTGATTCTGCTGATCTAAGTTTGAAGTATCGGCCTGAGTACTATTGAAGGTCAAAGTGGGTTGGTGAACGGTCACAGTATGAAAGCCCGCTTGTTTGAAAAACTGAGTGGCTTCAGTCGGACTGATAAAGTGAAAGCCAAAGGCGCTACGGGACATCCATTTTAAAAGCTTGCTACTGTTCCAGATAAAGTTAGCCAGCTTATTTTTCACAGGTTCAGGGTAGAGGTCAGTCAGATAATATAACTGATCAAACTGCTGTCCGTATTGGACAATGCCTTGTAGCAGTTGAGCGAGCATGTCTTTGCTAAAGTAGTTGATCAAACCTTCACTCACCACCACCAAAGGGCGGTTTGGGTCAAACACCTCAAAAGCACGGGCAAAATCTGCGCTAAATAAGTCGGCGGAGAGAACAGCTGGGCTGGTCTGATCGATCTGTTTTAAGGCCTGAGTTTTGATTTTCGCCATATCTGGTAAGTCGAGTTCACGATAGTCAATGTCGGGAAACTGTTGGCGAAAGCTCCAGCCACGTGGGGACAGGCCACTGGCAATTTCTAAGATTTGTAAGTTCGGGACTTGTTTTATCAGTGCACAGAGTTGCGCGTCTATCATTTGATGACGCTGTTTTAAGGTGGTGCGCATACTGCCACCGACGTGTTTCTCGGCCCAGCTTTCGAGTGGATGCACCAGTTTGGCCAGTAACTTCCCTTTGCGGGTGGCAAATACAGGATGTGAGATGCCCATGCTATACCAAATATAGCCTGTATAGTGCGCAGTAAAAGAGATGTGGCGATGAGCCGATAAAGCATCTGTCATGGTATCCGTACCCGATATTTTGTTATTTTAGCGTTGTTGTTTGGGCAATGCAGAGCAAGCCTGTTGATTTATTTTAAGTTTATCATAATGAAAAATGGACATCTTGTGATGTCCCTTTGTCCGAAATATCGTGGTTGAAATGGTCAAAGATGAAGTGCTTAACTTAATCTAAACAGTTCCACTTGGTCGCGTACTTTGGCCCAATCTTCACCTAAATGCAGCGTCGATTGAACGTTGACGTTTGGAATCTGACCACGCATGCGTTCTAAGCGAGCTTGGTTTGGTAGCGCCAGTTGGCTAATCCCCTCCAAAGCCACGCATGCAGCTGCTCGGTCATTACACACCAGTCCCATGTCACAGCCTGCATGGAGTGCGGCTTGAATGCGTGCATCTGCACCGCCTGCAACACATGCAGCTTGCATGCTTAAATCATCTGAGAATAAGACGCCATTGAAACCCAGTTGTTGACGTAGAACGGTTTGAATCCAATACGGTGAAAAACCTGCTGGGTTTGGATCGACTTGGTTATAAATCACATGTGCAGGCATGAGTGCATCCAACTGTGGCATCAGTTTTATAAAAGTCTGCATATCTTTGGCATAGATTTCATCATATGTGCGTGAGTCGATGGCTGCTGCGACATGCGAGTCTGCTTTGACTGAACCATGACCGGGGAAATGTTTGCCTGTCGATGCCATGCCTGCGGCTTTCATCCCTTTTAGGAATGCACTGGCCAGTGGTACTATGTCTTGAATATTTTTGGCAAAGCCACGGTCACCAATCACATCACTGATGTCATTTAAATCGAGTACAGGGGCGAAGCTAAAGTCGATACCGACGGCAAGCACTTCTGTCGCCATCAACCAGCCAGATTGTTCTGCCAAGCTTAAGGCTTTTTCAGGTTCGCTTAAGAATAGCTCGCCAAACTTACCCATGGCTGGAAGTAGGCTAAAGCCCTGTTTTAAGCGTTGCACACGTCCGCCTTCTTGATCGACAGCAATCAAAATATCAGGACGAATTCGGCGCATATGGTCGGTGAGGGCGCGAACTTGTGCAGGAGACTCAATATTTCGTCCAAATAAAATCATGCCACCGACTTGCGGTGCTTGTAATAGTGCAATATCTTCTTGAGTAAGTTCTGTGCCTGCGATGTCGAGCATCAATGCGCCAATCATACTGGGTGTCCGTATTTGATTTTTTAGTCAGTGGCTGTTTTGGCTCTGAAAGGTGAGCGAAACAGGTCGTCGAAAACAATACCCGAATTTTGCAATGATTTGCTACATTTTGTCAGCACAGATTATGATAAAACTACACGACATAAACAGATTAAGTTGTTTAAGATTTTGAATATTCTCAATTCATGTCGAAAAATGACATTGTAATTTTGGTCAAAAACCAAGGAACTAAGAATTATTTATGAAACTTCAAACCATTGCTTGTGCGGTTGCAATTGCAACGGGTGGATTCTTTTTCACCCATGCCATTAATGAAGCTATTGCAGCGACTGAAACTACCGCTGTAACCAAACAAGCTATTGTTCCGTCGCAGGAGCAGGCTTTGGTGTCTCGTCAACTGGCGACCTTGGTTGACCGTCAACATTATCTCAATCAACGTTTAGATGCGAAAACATCGGCGCGTATTCTCGATTTCTATCTGGACAGTTTAGATCCAGACCATTCGTTGTTTCTTGCCTCTGAAGTAGAGAGTTATAAGCGTAAATATGGCTCAAACTTAGGTGCGGCTTTAAAAGCAGGTGACTTAAGTGGGCCGTATGCGATTCATGCACAGTATCGAGATCGTTTGACCCAGTTTTATACCTATATGTTGGATGAGCTGAAAAAGCCGCAGAATTTAAAACAAGCCAACGTTTATATCGAAACGGATCGTGAAAAGGCACCTTATTTTGCGAATGAAGCAGTGCAGCGTCAGCATTGGAACAAAATGTTGGTTTCGCAGCTGATTAATTTGACCATTAGCAAAGAAGAAGAGTTAGCGAAGCAAAAAGCGCTTAAAGCCAACCCAGAATTGGCCAATGGACAAGATCTCACTAGCTCGGAAGATTTAACCCCAGTACAAACCTTAACCAAGCGTTATATGCGCCAGTTAGAACGTATTTCACGGGTGAAAAGTGATGATGTGTTAGACAAAACACTCAATGCGATGACGCTGACATATGATCCGCACAGTAACTATTTCCCACCTGTCGATGCAATGGAGTTGAATCGCCAGACGACTTTGCAACTTGAAGGGATTGGGGTGTCGATTCGACCTGAACGGGGCAATGAAGACTACACCAAAATCGAAACCATTGTAGAAGGTGGTCCTGCGAGCAAGTCTGGACAGGTGAAGTCGGGTGACCGCATTATTGGTGTGGCGCAAGATGGCGAAAAAATGGTGGATGTGATCGGTTGGCCGAGCAATGAAATTGTGGGCTTAATCCGTGGTAAACGCGGTACCAAAGTTACCATACGCTTACTCGGTTCAGGTGCACCGATGAGCCAAGCGCGTAATGTGACCATTACCCGTGACGTCATTCAAGAAGAAGATGCTGGGGTACGTTCACGTACTGTGAATGTGACGCGCGATGGGCAACAATACACCTTTGGTGTGATTGAGATTCCGTCTTTCTATTTGAACTATCGTGCACGTCGTGCGGGCACGGAATATCGTTCTGTATCTGAAGATACCAACAATGCGCTGAAAACTTTAGCGGCCAAAAATGTATCAGGGATTATTATCGACTTACGTAATAACCCAGGGGGCTCACTTGAAGAAGTGGCTCGTATGCTTGGGCAGGTGATTAAGTCAGGTCCTGTGGTGCAAATTCGAGATGGTAACGGCAATGTGAGCGTTTTCGAAGACGATGACAATGGTGCACAGACCTATGCAGGTCCACTGGCAGTGATGGTGAATTTAGCATCTGCGTCTGCAAGCGAAATTTATTCTGCTGCGATTCAAGACTATGAACGTGGCATTGTGATTGGTAGCACCACCACAGGTAAAGGAACAGCACAAGTACAGCTGGATAACTTGGCACATGGTCAAGCAACACTAACGCAACGTAAGTTTTACCGTGTGACGGGTGGCAGTACACAAAACAAAGGCGTGATTCCAGACGTGAAATTGGTAGACATTTACAATGAAGAGTTTGGTGAGCGTAAAGCGAAAAATGCGCTTGAGTGGGACACAATCCCAACAGCACCGTTTAAACGAGAAGGCAGCATTGCACCGTATGTAAAACGTTTAGGTGAGCTGTCGCAAGCACGCGTTAAAGTCGACCCGCAGTTTAACTATCTTGAACAGCGTAAAGACATCTCGAAAAAGACCGAAGATCAAAAACGTGTGGTTTTAGATATTGATCAACGTAAAGCTGAATTGTTGGCACTGGAAAAACAGACTTTAGACTCGGAAAACAAGCGCCGTCAGATTGCAGGACAAAAGCCTTATGCAAACTGGGAAAGCTATCAAGCTTCTATGGAAGCTTTGGTTGAAGCACGCGCTAAAATGAAAGCGAATCAACGTCCTGCATTGCCTGAAGAGGAAGCATTTGTGACTGAATCTGCAAATGTCTTGTTAGATTATGCCAAGTTGCAAAAAGGCACTGCAAAATAGTTTAATCTCTGACGCAATGTATTAAAAAGCCAGTTTCGACTGGCTTTTTATTTAAATTGTGATTCAAAACACAAATGTGGGATTGGCAGGCTGCCAAAGCAATCTGCTAGGTAAAATAAATCTATAAATTCTAATGATATCTCTGTGATTTTTTCTTGACCTGAACCTGTTTGTATAAGATTCTTAATCGGGTAGTAATGCTTTTCGCCTTTGATAAAAAGGATATAAATGAAGAAAAAGAGAAATTAATACGGACACTTTATATGATGCATGTGCATTACGATTTTAGTTTGGTATTAGGTTCAATTGTTGTGGCATTGTTGGCGTGTTTTTTTGCAGTGTCGACCGAACGCTTATTATTTCGTGCTTGGCGTAAAAAATTTCAAACAGCGCTCATTTTACTCAGTAGTTTTTTCTTAGGCTGTGCCATTTGGGCCATGCATTTTGTGGGCATGTTGGCTTGTGATTTGCCGACGCATAGTTATTTTGACCCTGCACTGACAATTCTTTCTTTTTTTATTGCTTTTATTGCATCTGTTTTTTCAATTTGGTTGACCACGCGTCAGACCTTACCTTTTTTAAGATTAGTCTTGGGGTCGGTATTGATGGGGCTTGGTATTTCGGGCATGCATTATACTGGCATGATGGGGCTGATTATTGAGGGCTATCAGAGTGTTTACGATCCCTTGCTGACAGTTTTCTCTATTTTACTTGCCATCAGTGGCTCGGGTTTAACCTTTTGGCTGATCTTTAAATATAAAAGTGCGGTCAGCAAGAAACTGTTGTACCAATGGTATGTTGCAGGGATGATGGCCTTGACCATCGTGAGTATGCATTATACCGGTATGCTAGCAGTCTCGTTCTATCCAACCCATAGTGACAAGCTGGTGATGCCCCTTGAAGCAGGTCAAAGCATTGTTTTATTTGTTGTTATCTTTATTACCTGTTTGATTTTGGTGGCGGCATTTGTTGTTGCGGTGTTGGAGCAGCGTTTAGAAGAGCGTAATATTCAACTCTCTCTCGCCAATAAAGAGTTGGCAAATCAGGCGGTACAAGACAATTTAACCAAGCTCCCCAATCGATTGTATTTGGCAGAATACGCCCATTTTCTGTTTACAGATCACCGCTTCCGCAATGAAAGCATTGCTTTTCTATATATCGATTTAGATCGCTTTAAAGCTGTGAATGATGTCTTTGGGCACCATGTTGGGGATCAATTATTGGTTCAACTGACCAC
Source organism: Acinetobacter sp. MF4640 (assembly GCF_002018895.1). Classification (NCBI taxonomy): domain Bacteria; kingdom Pseudomonadati; phylum Pseudomonadota; class Gammaproteobacteria; order Moraxellales; family Moraxellaceae; genus Acinetobacter; species Acinetobacter sp. MF4640. The sequence goes on from NZ_MVOM01000022.1 coordinate 46,470, forward strand.
ACGAATTCATCGCCACTTAAGTAAAAATGAAAAAATTCTCAGAATTGGTGGGGACGAGTTTCTAATGGTGTTGGAGCAGGCGACTGCTGAGCAAGCGTGCCAAATGGCCGAGCAAGTACTGGAGTTGATTCAAGATAGCTTTTTGATTGCGGGTAAAGAAATCAATGTGTCGGCCAGTATTGGTATTGCGATGTATCCTGAGCATGGTAGTAATTTGCAAGATTTATTGATTAATGCCGATGCAGCGATGCTGACCTCAAAATATCAGGGACGAAATACCTATTCTATTTTTAATTACAGTTTTGACCAACAAGAAGCGAAAAGCCAAACTAAGCTGATCAATGACTTGTATAAAGCCGTAGAAGAACAACAGTTTGTTTTGTATTATCAGCCTAAATTTACCATCCAAGATCAACGGATTTGTGGGGTCGAGGCATTGATTCGCTGGAAACATCCGACTTTAGGTTTGTTGACCCCCAATATGTTTATTAAAGGTGCGGAGAAAACAGGGTTGATTATCCAAATGGGGTATTGGGCTCTGGAGCAAGCCTGTAAACAACTGCAAATCTGGGAGCGAGAGAAAATTGAACTCTATCCAATTGCCGTGAATTTATCGGCGGTGCAGTTTGAGCATAAGCACTTATTTAATAATCTTGAGCATCTTTTTGATAAATATAAAGTCAACCCTAATCATTTAATTATTGAGATTACTGAAAGTACAGCCATGCACCATATCGAAGGCAGCATTCGTACCTTACAGCGTTTACGTGAAATGGGGATTCGTTTGGCAATTGATGACTTTGGGACAGGCCATTCCAGCTTTTTATATTTAAAAAATCTACCAGTAGATGAGTTGAAGATTGATCGCGGTTTTATTCATGAACTGACCGTTGGCTCAAAAGATGAAATGATTTTAGAAAGTATTGTTCATCTGGCGATTCACTTGGGTTTGGTCGTGACAGCAGAAGGTGTAGAAAGTCCCCTGCAAATGGAAATTTTATCACGGTTAGGCTGTCAGCAATTACAAGGCTATTTGTTGGGTATGCCTATGGATGTTAAGCGCTTGGAAGAGTTTGAGTACACATCGTCAACTTATTTCAATTAAGCGATATCTACAATTTGTGCTGATGGCTGATCGCTTTTATGGTGATGTAATTCAGTTGAGAATCTAATAAAAAATAAGCAGTGTTCGCAAAATCCTCTATCTAGTGATATCGGCTTTTTATGCATTCTTTAGAATCTATTCGTTTTAGTGTCCTGTTGTCCGTATACCAAGCCGTTCAATTCAATCAGTTCAAAACATTGGGAACAATTTGGAATTAAATAATTATGGTTAGAGTCGTGACTAAGGTTGGTGATGTTTTTTCTGTAAAGTTGGATAATGAGATGAAAAAATATTTCCAGCTCATTGCTTTTGATTTAACACAATTAAATAGTGATGTGATCAGAGCATTTAAAAAAGTGTACCCTATCCATGTAACTCCTACGTTATTGGATATCGTTAATGATGATGTCGATTTTTATGCGCATTGTGTCACTAAGTTTGGCATAAAAATGAATCTTTGGGAGAAAGTTGGAAACATATCTGATGTGGGTGGAACTTCTACAATATTATTCAGAGACACAGATGATTATGGTGTTATGGTAGGGGAAGAACCAATAAAAATTTCTCACAATTGGTTTGTATGGCACATTAATGATGATAAATTTTCTTATGTTGGAAATCTAGATGGAGAAAACCGTAAAGCAGAAATAGGTGTGGTTATGCCTCCTTTGGCTATAGTAGAACGTATAAAAACAGGGAAATATAGTTTCGTATATCCAGAGTTTGAATGAAGTTTATAAAATGACCTCAGATTAGGCTTAACAAGATAAAAGAATGCTTGATGTATGAGGGGTAACGGAAGTTTTACTCCTAGTTGTCCTTGGGTACAGCGTGATTAAGTGTACGTTCAGATCGGATCAAACAATGTTTCTGTACATCTAAGTTGTCGCTGATAGGACTATAGCGTTTCTATTCTTACCCATTACCAGAGCTAAAAAGCATTCGAATGGACGACGAATGCGATGTACTAAGCTGATGGGTTAAGGGAAAATTATCAATAAAATCTCATTGATAAATCTGCTACAATTGCGCCAATTTTAAGTTATCACTTTACGGGTTGGATACACATCCATAAGTTGTGTACAACACCGTGTACCTATTGAAGATTTCTCTTATGTTTAAAGATCAATTGGCGAAAGAAGTCGCGGCTCGTAGGACTTTTGCGATTATTTCCCACCCCGATGCTGGTAAAACCACCATGACAGAAAAATTGCTGTTGTGGGGACAAGCTATTCAGATTGCTGGTATGGTGAAAAGCCGTAAATCGGACCGTGCAGCCACTTCGGACTGGATGGAAATGGAAAAAGAACGTGGTATTTCGATCACCACTTCTGTAATGCAGTTTCCATTTAAAGACAAGATGATCAACCTTCTCGATACGCCGGGACACGAAGACTTCTCTGAAGATACGTATCGTACCTTAACAGCGGTCGATTCAGCTTTGATGGTAATCGATGGTGCAAAAGGTGTTGAAGATCGTACCGTGAAACTGATGGAAGTGTGTCGTATGCGTGACACACCGATCATTTCATTTGTGAACAAAATGGACCGTGAAATCCGTGAGCCTTTAGAGCTGTTGGATGAAATTGAAAACGTTCTCAAAATTAAATGTGTGCCGATCACTTGGCCGCTCGGTACCGGTCGCGACTTCGCTGGGGTGTTTAACCTGATCGAAGAAAAGTTTTATGTGTATAAAGCAGGTTTTGGTTCAACCATTACCGAAATCGAAGTCCGTGATGGTTATGACTATCCAGACTTACGTGAAAAAGTCGGTGAGCTGGCTTGGGCGGCATTTGAAGAGTCTCTAGAGTTGGTGCAAATGGCCAATGAGCCTTTAGACCGCACAGAGTTCCTTGCGGGTCGTCAAACGCCTGTATTGTTTGGTACAGCGCTGGGTAACTTTGGTGTAGACCATGTGTTAGATGCATTTAGTAACTATGCACCTGAACCTAAAGCACACCCAACAGAAAATCGTTTGGTTGAAGCCACCGAAGAGGGTTTTACTGGCTTTGTCTTTAAAATTCAAGCCAATATGGACCCGAAACACCGTGACCGTATTGCCTTTATGCGTATTTGTTCAGGCAAATATGAAAAAGGTTTGAAAATGAAGCATGTGCGTCTAGATAAAGATGTGCGCATTAGTGATGCTTTGACTTTCTTAGCCGGTGATCGTCAGCATCTAGAAGAAGCATGGCCGGGCGACATTATTGGTTTACATAACCACGGTACGATTCAAATTGGTGATACTTTTACCTCAGGTGAAAAACTACAATTTACGGGCATCCCGCACTTCGCCCCTGAAATGTTCCGCCGTGTACGTTTGAAAGATCCATTGAAATCGAAGCAGTTACAAAAAGGCTTAAAAGAGCTTTCAGAAGAAGGTGCAACACAGGTCTTCATGCCGCAAAATAGCAATGACTTGATTGTCGGTGCGGTAGGTGTGCTTCAGTTTGAAGTGGTGGCATACCGTTTGAAAGAAGAATACAAAGTCGACTGCGTCTACGAGCCTGTGAGCATTAACACTGTGCGCTGGGTGTCATGTGATGATGACAAAAAATTCAATGAATTTAAGAAAAAAGCACATGATCAATTATCGGTAGATGGTGGTGGTCACTTGACCTACTTGGCACCGAGTCGTGTGAACTTACAACTGATGCAAGAGCGCTATCCAGACATCGTGTTCCGCAATACCCGCGAACACTAATCGGGATGTTAAAAAATAAAACAGCTTCTTCGTGAAGCTGTTTTATTATGCAAGATACTTTATTTTAATCATGAATTTCATGGAAGACGCATGTTGCAGAAACAGGCTATTTATACAATATTGGTGAGTTTGACTGTCTTATTGACGGCATGTGACTCCTCTAAACAATCTGAAACAGACGCAGATGCCAAAAGCTCGGTATTTAAAACAGAGCAGGCTGAAGTGTTACCATATTTAAATATTCAGCAACAAGCGGCTGATATTGCACAACCATTTTGTGAAACCAAGAATTGTATTGAATTAGATCTGCAAAGCTTAACAACGGCAGATCCGTGGCTAAACCAATGGATTGCCAAAAGTCAGGCTCGAGTGATTCAAGATCAGGTTGGCTTAAAACAAGACATGAGCTTACAGCAAGCCATTAATGCCTATGTGAAAAAGTCGGATACATGGCAAGCTGAATTCAAGGGCAATAAGGCTTATAGCTTGGCGATGTATACGCGTATACCGTATCAGCGCAATCAGTTTGTGCTCATGCAAATTGGGGTTGATACCAATCAAGAGAATGTAAATGTTAAGGAACGTTATTATTTCTTTGTTGCGGATCGTAAAAACCAAAAAGCGGTGGCATTATTAGATTTAATTCACCCGAAACAGCAGCTGGCGATGAATGTGTTGGTGCAAAAAGCGTATCAAGACTGGTTGAAGAAACAAGAACCCGAAGCGCGAAAATCTGCACCTGCGAAGTTGTACTGGGGGCAAGCAGATTGGTTCTTTGACCAAGAGGGCATCGGTTTACACTATCGGACTCATGAGATTGTAAAAGATGGGACTCAGCTTGATATTTATTTGACGAAAGCACAAACTCAACAGGTATTAAAAGCCGATGTCTATACCCAGTTGTTTTAGTGTACTGGCCAAAGCAAGAGCTGGCTTCAAAAGGTAATAGGTTATATATGTTAAAAAGCAAAACAATATTGACAATCAGCGTACTTGCAGCTGCCATCAGTTTGACGGCCTGCCAACCAAAAGATAAAGAGCCTCAAACTCCTGCAACGCAAACCACAGCGGCTTCAGAGGTAGACACCACTTTAAAACTGGTCGGTGACACAGAAAAATTACAATTCGAATTACCTGAATGTGATGGCAATGCTTGCCCAGAATTAAACATTGATCGTTTGCAAAGTAATCAAGCGTTTATTGATGATTTTATTGATCAACAAATTGTGAAAGATTTATCGCAGATTATTGATATTTCGCCTATGCATAGCAGTTCTGCTACCGAGGCATCAAGTGCTGTGGCGGCAAGTTCTGAACCTGCGGTAGTGGGCCAAGTCCTCACCCCTAAACTGAAACTAGAGAAACAAGTTCAACCTTATTTAGCTGCTTTTCTGGGTTTAGATCAAGAGTTGAAAGCCTTAAGTTCTAACCATCAAATTAGTTTGATGATTAAGCCGAAAATTCTAAATGCCAAAGATCCTTTGGCTACGGTGGTGTTGAACACCAGCAGCTACTTAGGCGGTGCACATGGTTCATCGTCGCAGCATTATTATAATTTTGACTTGAAGCAGCAAAAGCTGGTGAGTTTGGATGATCTATTGTTGCCGAATCAGAAGGCGGCGTTAAATAGAGTTGCGCATGAAGCCTTTCGTACTTGGGTCGTCGACTCTAAGTTAGCGACCAATGTCGATGAATATGAGCAAGCGTGGAAGTTTAGTTTGAGTAACAATTATTACTTGGGCACTGAAGGTCTGATTTTGCAATATGGCGAGTATGAAATTGGCCCTTATGTGGTGGGTTTACCGCGCTTAACTCTTGGTTATGATCAACTCCAGAAAATTTTAAAGCCTGAGTATTTACCCAAAGCCAAACAGAGCGTACAGGCTGCTTCAGAAGCCAAGAGCTAATCAAGCATGAGCTTGCCTCTGTTCGACACCCATACTCATTTTGATGTTGCCGATTTTGATACTGATCGGCAACATTTGGCTGAGCAAGCAAAACGTGTTGGGGTAGAGGCACTGGTCCTTATTGGTTTTCTTGAATCACGATTTGATACGCTGATTCAGACCCATCAGCAATTAAAAAGCTGGAAGAATGTTCCGTGCTCTTATCTTGCCCCTGGTTTACATCCGTTTTATATCGAACAGCATCAGACCGAACACTTACAACGTTTAGAGCAGGTCCTGCAGCAGCAGGACTGCGTAGCTGTGGGTGAAATTGGTTTAGACACCTTTTTAAAAGAGCATAAACAGCCTGCACTTTTCGCCAAGCAGCAATCTTATTTTTCTGAACAACTGGAACTTGCTAAGCAATATCAAAAACCTGTGTTATTGCATATTCGCAAAGCACATGCAGAAAGTATTGCCATTTTAAAAGCCCAAAAATTTAAATTCGGTGGTATCGCTCATGCCTTTAGTGGTGGGGTGGAAGAAGCCAAGGCCTTGGTCAAACTCGGTTTTAAAATTGGGGTGACAGGGCAAATCACCAATCCAAATGCCAAAAAATTGCATCAAGTGGTGCAAGTACTTGGTAGTGAACATTTGGTGATTGAAACGGACTGTCCAGATATGACGCCGTTGTGTTGTCAAACATCGACTGAGCACCGTACCCGCAATACACCGGTGAATTTACCTTATGTTTTGGAGAGTCTCGCACAGACATTGGATCAGACTGAGTGGGCGCTAGCAACTCAACTCTGGCAGAACTCATTGGCTGCGTTGCATTTAAAATTTTAGAAGAATAAGACAATAATCTCGATAAAAATAAGATAACCAAAAGGGAACACATTCTTTTCTAAACAGGCTTACATTAAAGAAAGAACATCATAATAAATAAATTCGCCAATACTGGGAGGGCAACCGAATGGCCAGATATAGCAAAATCAATAGTTTCAATGCATTACAAACACTCACGGTGGGTGAAAAATCCTATCAAATTTTTAACCTCCCTCAAGCCGCCCAAACATTGGGTAATATTGATCAATTACCCAAGTCTTTAAAGGTCTTACTCGAAAATTTACTCCGTTTTGAAGATCAAAAAAGTGTAAAAGTAGAGCATATTCAAGCCCTAGTCGATTGGCAAAAAACCAGAAGCTCTGATCAAGAAATTCAATATCGGCCTGCACGTGTGCTGATGCAGGATTTCACAGGGGTTCCTGCCGTGGTTGACTTGGCTGCCATGCGTGCCGCAATGGCACAAGCGGGTGGCGATCCGAATTTGATAAATCCCTTGTCCCCTGTCGATTTGGTGATTGACCATTCCGTGATGGTCGATCATTTTGCGGATAAAGATGCCTTTGCTGAAAATGTCGAAATTGAAATGCAACGCAATGGTGAGCGCTATCAATTTCTGCGTTGGGGACAATCGGCCTTTAATAACTTTAGCGTTGTCCCGCCCGGTACAGGAATTTGCCACCAAGTCAATTTAGAGTATTTGGCTCAAGCGGTATGGCTGGGGGAGGATGAGGGACAAACTTTTGCGTTCCCTGATACCTTGGTGGGAACAGATTCGCATACTACCATGATCAATGGCTTAGGCGTGCTCGGTTGGGGTGTTGGCGGGATTGAAGCTGAAGCGGCGATGCTCGGGCAGCCTGTATCCATGTTGATTCCTGAAGTCATCGGTTTCAAACTCACAGGGAAATTGAATGAAGGCATTACTGCAACAGATTTGGTTTTAACCATCACACAAATGCTACGCCAAAAAGGCGTGGTTGGTAAATTTGTCGAATTTTATGGCGATGGTTTGGCCGACTTGCCTTTGGCTGACCGCGCCACTATTGCCAATATGGCCCCTGAATATGGTGCAACCTGTGGTTTCTTCCCGATTGATGATGTGACCTTGGCTTATTTAGCGTTGACAGGTCGTGAGCAACAACGGATTGATTTGGTTGAAGCGTATAGTAAAGCGCAAGGCCTGTGGCGAAATGCAGGTGATGAACCCGTTTTTACCGATACTTTGAGCTTGGACATGAGCACCGTGCAGGCCAGTTTGGCAGGCCCTAAACGTCCGCAAGATCGTGTCTTGCTGTCAGATGTACCTAAAACTTTTCATGATTTGATGGAACTAAATCTCAAGCCAGCCAAAGAAGCCAAAGAGCGTTTAGAAAATGAAGGCGGTGGCACAGCTGTTGAAGCTAAAAAAGCCAATCTGCCGCATGAGGAGCCATCTTGCACCATTGATGGAAAATCTTACCCATTGAACCATGGTGATGTGGTCATTTCAGCCATCACCTCATGTACCAATACCTCAAACCCAAGTGTCATGTTAGCCGCAGGGCTCCTCGCTAAAAAAGCCATTGAAAAAGGTCTACAGCGTAAACCGTGGGTGAAAAGTTCGCTTGCACCTGGTTCTAAAGTAGTGACCGATTATTTGGCTGCGGCTGGTTTAACACCGTATTTGGATGAGTTGGGTTATAACTTGGTCGGCTATGGCTGTACCACGTGTATCGGGAACTCTGGACCACTGCCTGAACCGATTGAAGAAGCCATACAGTGCCATGATCTCAATGTCGCTTCAGTGCTTTCAGGCAACCGTAACTTTGAAGGGCGTGTGCATCCTCTGGTGAAAACCAACTGGTTGGCTTCGCCGCCTTTGGTGGTGGCTTATGGTTTGACGGGCAATATCCGTACAGATTTGACTACACAACCGATTGGTCTAGGCAAAGATGGGCAAGCAGTCTATTTGAAAGATATTTGGCCGAGTCAGGCTGAAATTGATCATGCGCTACAGAGCGTAAATACCGCGATGTTCCATAAAGAATATGCCGCAGTATTTGATGGTGATGCAGCATGGCAGGCGATTCAGATTCCTCAAAGTCAGACCTATGCTTGGCAAGAGAATTCAACCTATATTCGCCACCCGCCATTTTTTGAAGAGATAGATCAGCCACCGAAACCGATTACCAATATTGAACAGGCACGTATTTTGGCTGTGCTTGGAGACTCGGTCACCACCGATCATATTTCCCCAGCGGGTAATATCAAGAAAGACAGCCCTGCGGGACGCTATTTGCAAGAGCAAGGGGTTGAACCCAAAGACTTCAACTCTTACGGGTCTCGACGTGGGAACCATGAAGTGATGATGCGAGGTACTTTTGCCAATATCCGCATTAAGAATGAAATGTTGGGCGGTGAAGAAGGTGGAAACACGATCTATATTCCAACCGGAGAAACCTTGCCGATTTATGATGCTTCTATGCTTTATCAGCAGCAACATATGCCATTAATCATTATTGCTGGGAAAGAGTATGGTACAGGTTCATCGCGCGACTGGGCTGCCAAAGGTACGAACTTATTGGGAGTTAAAGCGGTGATTGCCGAAAGTTTTGAACGAATTCATCGTTCGAATTTGGTTGGTATGGGTGTATTGCCATTGCAATTTATCGATGGACAAACACGCCAATTCTTAAATTTGACAGGTCGGGAAGTGCTTTCGATTCATGGGTTGTCGGATGATCTCCAACCGCATCAAACCTTGGAAATTCAAGTGTTTCGAGAAGATGGTAGCCAAGACCAATTTACAGTGTTGTGCCGTATTGATACCTTGAATGAGGTGGAATACTTTAAAGCTGGCGGCATTTTGCATTATGTACTGCGTAATTTAATTGCGGCCTAATCTCAATGGAATAAAGCCCTGTCATCATCAGGGCTTTATTGTTTGTAGCGATACATTCAATCCAAGGTCGTATTCAGGTAAAATGAACACGATTTTACCGATATAGATGTACGCATGACTGATCTGCAACATGATGAATATGACCGCCGTTTTGCTGGGGTAGCCAAAATTTATGGAGACGAGGCCTTTTCATATTATGAAAAAAGTCATGTGATGGTGATTGGAATTGGTGGTGTAGGTTCGTGGGCAGTAGAGGCTTTAGCGCGTACAGGCGTTGGCGAATTAACACTGGTTGATATGGACTCGATTGCGGCTTCGAATGTTAACCGTCAACTGCCAGCCATGAGCTCGACCTTGGGCCATGAAAAAATTGAAGTCATGGCCGAGCGTTGTCGATCCATCAATCCACGGATCAAAATCAATTTGATCGATGACTATTTGACTCCAGAAAACGTCAAAGAAATTTTAGAGCATAGACCAGACTTAATTTTAGATTGTATTGATGACGTCAAAGCTAAATTAGCACTGATGTTACACTGTCGTTTTAATAAAATTCCATTGATTGTTTCAGGGGGAGCGGGGGGTAAGCTCGACCCATTGAAAATCCGAGTGGCTGATTTGTCTAAAACTGAACAAGATCCAATGTTGGCGAAGCTTCGAACCCAGTTACGTGGCATGGGAATTTGTAAAAAACCAAAAGAAAAGTTCGGCATTAGCTGTGTGTATTCGATTGATAATCCATTTTCCAGTGCAGATGTGTGTCCAAGTGCAGGCCTACGCTGTGGTGGCTATGGTTCTGCGGTGGTGGTGACTTCAAGCTTTGCGATGGTGGCAGTGGCGGAAGTGCTGAAAAAATTAGATGGAATGAAAGCGAAACAATAATACTGTTTTAGGTTTAATTGGACTGTATACATCGATATATGGATACAGTCCTTAGATGTTTAGTCCCAGATTTTAATGGTGCAATATTCTCAGATAAATGGAAGGAAGCACTATGGGACAAGTTCTACACAGCAGCGCCACAACGACACAGGCAGTGCGTCGAGCAATACAAAATAGTCAAGA
>NZ_MVOM01000023.1:0-55669 GCF_002018895.1 Acinetobacter sp. MF4640
TTATAATCAGCGAAGAATTCAAAAGAGTTTGGATTTTAAAACGCCAAATCAAATAGCAGAGAACTTTTATCGGTTAGCTGCCTAGCATATCCCAAGTGAAAGTCTCCTGCTAATTCAGCACATATCAGACTTATACGCCAACAGACAAGGAAATGATATTGGCTTGGCGTTTTTCCACTTTGATGCCAGTCCGTATTTACTATTTGCTTATCCTAAAAACTGTACAGAGATTAGGTTATATGCCTAAACTAGAGGATATTCCAGATAGTATTATTGAACATATTAAAAATTCGGTAAAAGAACCAAGAATGTCTTTGAAATCATTAAACTTGGTTGAAAATTCAAGCAGTAGACAAAAAATCGTAAATTCAATTAGGAATTATTTAAAAATTATACCTGTAAGTGAGAACACCAATATTGCAATTGAGCTAGCCGCTCGGCAAGCAGCAACAGTAAAACAAGAACTTCCTGATATTATTAATATTGTGATTGAGGAGCTAATACGACAAAACTATGAATTACCTGGCTTTACAACAATAAGTCGTACAGCCCAGACTATAAGAAGTATGGTAAATGAGGAGTATTTTAATAATATAGCTGATTTATTATCCGATGAAATAGTCAGTGAATTAAATAACTTACTAATTTTGGATAAATCAAAAAATTCTAGTGGTTGGAATCAATTAAAACAGGAATCTAAAAAACCAACCAATAAAGAGGTGAAAAGATATATTGAGCATATCCTCTGGCTTAAAAATTGGATTAAAAATATCCCAGATATATCACATATTCCAGTTTCAAAACGTCTCCAGTTTACGCTCGAAGCTAGGGCTTTAACCATTACCCAAATGAAAGAATTAAAACCCAATAAACGCTACGCCTTAACAGTAATTTTAATACATTCCCAGCTTAATCGAACCCTCGATGATATTGTTGAAATTCTCATCAAAAAGCTGAGAAAGTTACACTATAGTGCTGAAGAGGCTTTAAAATTATACTTTATTGAACATCAAAAACGAGCAGAAAAGCTAATTACCCAGTTAAGAGATGTATTAGAGGCATTTCAAGAAGGACAAAACAATGAAGAAAGAGGTAAGCTCGTTAAGAATGTTATCCATAGTGACCCTATGCTACTGCTTGCTGAATGTGAAGAACATATTGCATATGCAGGAAATAACTATATTCCATTTCTGATTCGTCCATATCAACCTCAGCGTCAGCTTTTGTTAAATTGCATCAGCTTACTAGAACTCAAAACCACCTCATCTGATACTTCATTGATCAATGCAATCCAGTTTGTCTTGGAGAGTCGACATAGCCATAAAAAATATCTAGATTATCCTCTACAACATGGCAGTCTAAAATGGATACCTGAAAAATGGCGTAAATTTATCTTTGAGCAGTCAGCTAAGCCATCTCGTACAATTGACAGAAAATATTTTGAACTATGTGTTCTAACAGAAATCATGCAGGAATTACGGTCTGGTGATTTATATGTCAGCAACAGTGACCAATATAGTGATTATAGAGATCAACTTATTGATTGGGAGGAATATGAGCAGCAAGCTTTAGCTTATGGTCAAATGCTGGATTTACCAATTGTTGGGCAAGATTTTATCAATCATTTGAAACAGTCATTAATCATAACGGCAAATCAAGTCGATAGTGAATTTCCAGATAATCAAAGTGTGGAACTGCATCATAATGAGATTATGATTAGAAAGTCTGCTGCACGAAATAAATCTGCTCAGTTGGAAAAGATTGATAAACTTATTTCTGAACGCCTACCTGATAAAAATATTTTGGATATTTTAACCGAAACAGAGAAATGGTTAGACTTACATAAACAATTTAAACCCATATCAGGATTTCAAGGTAAATTAGAAGACCCACAAACTCGATTCTTGGTTAGCCTTTTTTGTTATGGCTGTAACCTTGGACCTACACAAACAGCTAGGTCGATTAAAGGTTTTCACCGAAAGCAGATTGCATAGCTTAACATCCGCTATGTAACCGAAGAACGTCTGGATAAGGCAATAGTACAAGTTATCAATGCTTATAATAAATTTCTTTTACCCACATATTGGGGAACAGGAAAAAGTGCATCTGCCGATGGTACAAAATGGAATATGTATGAACAAAACCTACTTTCTGAATACCATATTAGATATGGTGGTTACGGTGGGATAGGCTATTACCATGTGTCTGACATGTATATTGCATTATTTAGCCATTTTATCCCATGTGGTGTTTATGAAGCTGTATATATTTTAGATGGTCTGATAAAAAATGAATCAGATATCCAGCCCGATACTCTCCATGGGGACACACATGCCCAAAGTGCCCCTGTATTTGGATTGGCTTACCTCTTGGGTATTAATTTGATGCCTCGTATCAGAAATCTGAAAAAGTTAGTATTTTTTAAACCAGATAAGTCCATTAAATATAAGAATATTAATAATATATTTACTGAGTCCATTCAGTGGGATTTAATAGAAACACATTTACCAGATATGCTGCGGATAGTTTTATCCATAAAAGCAGGGAAGATTACACCATCAACAATCCTAAAAAGACTTGGTACAGCCAGTAGAAAGAACAAACTATATTTTGCTTTTCGAGAATTAGGAAGAGTTGTTAGAACAGAATTTCTCTTAAAATACATCGCTGATGAAAAACTACGCTCAACAATCAATGCAGCAACCAATAAGAGTGAAGAATTTAACCAATTTGTAAAATGGCTATTCTTTGGAAATCAAGGTACCATTTCTGAAAATATCAGAGATGAACAACGTAAAATTATTAAGTACAACCAGCTAGTCGCCAACATGACAATTCTACATAATGTTGAAGCAATGACAGGTGTTTTGAAACAATTACAGAATGAAGGCCACCTAATAGATGAAGAGATCTTGGCTGGCCTTGCACCATACCGCACAGAGCATATCAACCGATATGGTGACTACATCCTCAATCTGGAACAAAAAATTCGACCATTAAATTATAAGGTTAAAATTGAAAAGAAAGCCTAAAAGTTTTGCACGGAATTACTTATTATATTCATGAAGTTAGCATTACTTTTGATAAATTCCGTACGAATCGTGGCCGTACCTCTAAATCTCTCTTACCCCAAACATAAGCAACAATCTCACCTGTTTCTCGATGGTAGGCGTAAATAAGCCATTGTTTATTATTTTTATTTCCAACAAAAGTCCAGAATTCATCTACTTCGAGAGATTCATAATGACTTTGTTTAGGCTGAATTTGATAGGCCGATTCAGTTAAAGTCCGTAAGACTTTACCGATACTAATGCGCTCAACTTCAGCGATATCTCGTATACCGCTGCCTCTGACCATTAACTGTAATATTTTACGAGTAATGCCAGAATTACATCCTAGATAGCTCAGAGCATGGTCACCAATAAACTGACGTTTGCAGTCTTTGCATTGGTAGTTTTGTTTCCCATCTACTTTGATGCCATTTTTCTTTATACTGTCACTGAGGCAGGTTGGACATTTGATTTCTAGAGTTATTTGCATTTCTCTATTTTATCAAAATTCAACCTGCTTTTTTTTAGCATACTTTTTGATACACCACCGTTGTTCGATATACCTTTGACGGTTTTCTATCTCCAGAGTACCAACACTATATAGACGAATTCATTGCAGAAAATGAACTGGATGAAGATGTCATTTTGAATATCAGAAATAAAACATCATCAGATATAGGCCTGGTTAATGTTGGCTTTAATCTAAATGGTTGCATCCTTGGCTTAACCCATACGGATGAATGGATGGAACATTTATTCCACTTGGTTAAGTTCATTACTGACAGTGAAAAACGCGAGAAAAGTAGGAACTTTTTGTCTGAACAAGACAAAATCAAGGAACAAAAAGTTTTAGAAAAACAAGCCAAAGAAAAAGAAAGGGAAGTGATGATTCAACAGGTAGAGGATCTCACCAATACCGATGATTTTAAATTATGCAAAACGAAGGGTGAAATATTGTTGTTTTGGGAAAAGAACATTCCTGACCTATACAAAACTCTATCCAGAACTTTTATGGAAACAATGTCTAAGAAATATATCTCTATATTGCGTGGCTCATGAAGTGATACGATATGAGGAAGAACAACGAGTAGTGCATAAATCAGTGTTCTTGAACAACGCAAACAACAATAAATATTAGTACTCAGCATTCACCAAAGTTTTGTATTGAGAATATTTCGTCAAATTTACTGTGTCACGTACTTGGCCATATTGAATACTGCCTAGATCTGAGTAGGTAAGGTTTTTCTTTTGAGATACTGCAACCAATAATTCATAGTTATTTCTTTGATTGAGTTCAATTGCTGAAGCGATATTTTTGTCTTGGCTCACTTGAGAAATAATGCTTTGGATCTCCTTTCTATCTGAAGCAGATACATCCAATGTAGTTAAATAAAATCCGATCGATAGAAATATTGTGGCGGTTAAAGTGAATAGGGATGCACCAGTAAGATAAACGGCGCGTAGAGTTCTATACTTTGTATAAACCACAACTGAAGATATGCAGATTGCCAAACATAGCGCAAGAATAACGGCATGTTGGTCTAGATAATCTGAGAAAAGCATTGTAAAGCCTGAAGCACAAAAACATGTTATATCACTTAGCTACCAAGCCATTTGTAGTATTTGAGACTTATCGTATATATGAAATATAAATAGCAAACCTTTGGTATATACTGAATCGGTTTAAAGTGCTGAAACAATAGGCTTTAGAAATAAAATACTAGTCAAAATGTGAATAATCAGGGGGTACACATGGGGCAAGCTAAGCAAAGAGGTACAGCTCAAGAACGTGCTGAAAGTGCAATTCAAAGTACGATTGATGCAACCTTGGCAAAGATTAAGACCGTACTTGATAGATACTATCAAGACATGCCGAATAACTTCTCGCAAGCTGAAAATTACTTTACTGGATATGTCGCTGCATTTGATATTAAAGATGGGATGGAACTTGAAGGTAAAGAGTCTGAATGGGCTTATGATGGTTTACCTACGCCTACCGCTTTACTCAAACTCGTTGAAACTGAGTTAAACGAAGTGATACGTGAAGATAAAGAGTTTTTGGATGACTTTGATCCTGAAATGTATATTGAAGAACTAGGCGAAAACTTGATGTTCTTCCGCTATATAGGTGCTTCTAGTTTCGATACGCCAGATGATGTTTTGCATAATATTCAAACAGTGTCATTTTGGGCGCCACACTTGGTCATGATTAATGGCGTATGGCATAACACTTATGATGCTGGTGCGGTCAATGATGATGGTGAAACGGTCGGCATAAGATTCTAATTCTAGAGGGGTGCATATTGATTACTGCAGCATGCACCTTATTGGTTTAAACATTGCTGTATCGACTGAGCAATATTTTCAGATATTTTCCAGATTACTTTCTGATTAGATAAGCGATTTGCTTCTTCAGGATTGGCAATCACGCCGATCTCAATTAAAACCGCCGGCTTTTGTGATTTCTTCAGGACCACTAGATTGTCATATTGATATACGCCATTTGAGGTCAAAAGCTTTTTGTTTTCACCTGGTATATTAATGCCATGGTAAGTAGAAGGGCTTTCACCAATTGATTTTAGGTTCTGGCCAATGAGATTGGCGCATTTCAAACTTTTTCCGTATTCTGGATTTTTCTTTGATACAAAAATTGAAAAACCTTTGAGTTGATTCTTGTACTTGGTCAGCTCAGTAGGTATTGAGTCGTGGTGC
This sequence comes from Acinetobacter sp. MF4640, assembly GCF_002018895.1. Taxonomy (NCBI): domain Bacteria; kingdom Pseudomonadati; phylum Pseudomonadota; class Gammaproteobacteria; order Moraxellales; family Moraxellaceae; genus Acinetobacter; species Acinetobacter sp. MF4640. Next base: position 5,763 of record NZ_MVOM01000023.1, read on the forward strand.
ACCGAAATAAAAAGATTAGCATTAGGGTATCTGGTCGCACGTTGAACCAGTGAGACTTTATCTTCATTCACTGAAGATCTGAGCACTTGGACATGACGCGATTTAAGAAAGTATTCAATAGAATTGACCATGCTAAGGTTGTAAGTGTATTCAGGATAGCCGTTAGCTGCAGTAGATCCAGCTTGTTTTGGTGAATGGCCAACATCAAGTACTACTGAATTTTCAGCAAAGATAGATTGTGTAATGATTGACATTGCTAATATCGATATACATTTTAGCTTTAGCACAATTAAAACCCTTTAAGCTATTATTATGGTTTTAAGTATATTTAATTTAAAAAAAATTAAAAGGTTTAAAAGGTTTTGTTAAAATGGTTTTAAGATGGTTTTAAGATGGTTTTAAGATGGTTTTAAAGTACTTATCATGAGAGCTCTAAATACAATTTTGGATATAAAATTTATACATCGACTGTTCACTCAGTTTGTAGAACATCACCCACGACCATTGAGTGTTCACTTCCTGAAAGGCACCTATATAGATGAATTAGAGGGTTATAAGTCTAAATGGCTCGTTCGTTCTATTCAGCGTCTTATTAAAAATTGGGTCCAATTGGGGATGATAGAGGATCTAGGGCGTTCTACTTGTCGCTCATCTAAATATTATAGATTAAGTAAGTATGGTGAGCTGTTCCTTAAAATATATAGAACGAATGCTAATGTTAACTTTTATGACAATCCTAAGTTTAAGATATTAAAAAAAGATATTTCATATCGTTATTTTACCTTTACATATTTTGCAGTTTGCCAAAACAAATCCTTTAAATTGTCAGATCTGCAAAAACTTGGTGACTGCCTGAATTACCACATTCACGGACGTTCTTGGCAGCGTAATATTAATTTGTTCATTGAAGCTGGAATTATTTCATGTGAACGTCAATGTCCATCAGAAAGTTATAATTATCATGTAATCAAAGCATCCATCCATGCATTTGTGAAATCAGAACCCATTGAACGCATTGAGTTTGAAAAAAACTTGCTGAACTTAGGTATCGTGAACAATTATGAAAAATATATAGACTACAATAATTTGCTGTTTCACGTTTTGTTTAGCAAATGGATTAACAGTCCAGTTGACTTTGGATATTTTGTCGATCAAAACTTTTACGGTGCCAGCTAAGCTCACTCAAAACATCTACGGTGTAATACACCGTAAAAAGAATTGCACCTGGTACTTGCCACTAAAAAATGACAGTGAATGACATTTTGAGAGAAAAAAATTGTGGGGTAGTGCCTTTTCTACTCCTTTGAGAATTTTAATTATGACAATCTTCGAATTAAAATGAATAGGGTAGTCGCAATTTCCAAAAAATGACAGCTCATGTGTCGTTTAGATACTAACAATTTGTTTATTATAACAAATCTTAAGCATGTTAGCTGTCGTCATTCTTTGATACGGTCTACGTACTACCGTACAATCATCAGCTATATTCATGGTGTTACTTTGCATAATTTACATTTTCTGCATTCAAACCAATCAATCCAAAATTACGTGCACGTTCGAGACACATAAGCTGTCATTGACGACACATGTAATGTCACTGGTTGCGTTCGTGCGTCTATTTCCGTTGAACTATGCTATACCTTGAATAGCCAGCTACTCGGTTCACTGAAATACTGACCGACACGTTAGATTTCAGTTTTAAATCAAAATAGCGATCAATCGTCACAATTAGATGTTTTACATAATCAAAAACTACATATGTTAAATCCTTTAAATCATTGTTCTGGTGTGCAACTTCAATAAATTCTGAAAACAACGCTACACCTGTTTCGTTGGCCAGATTCGCTAACTGATTATCCAATCCGGCAATTGCCGTTAATTCTGATGCAATCACCACTTTATGCATTGCTGTTTCCGCTTCAATGCCTTTGTACTCAATCCCCTTGTATATATAGACATCGTTTTCTCGTTTGCCTTGGTTCCAAGGGTTATCCGTACCATCCAGTCTAGGCATGCTGTACGGTCGTTTTAGTTTTGCTGGAGGTGTTTGTTTAGCGGTGACTTCATAAAGGTTAAATACGCAATCTGTGTAGCGTTTAAGGCTATGGTATGTCAAAGCTTGCTGTTTGGCGGTCAACTCCCGTGGTGATACATGATTCACCAAGGTTTTGAACATTTCTAATGATTCTGGTGTGAACGATCCATCTTTTTTTGCATTGTCCATCAGGTCTTTTTTAGCCCATTTATGCTTTAGTTTTTCCGCTTCAGCATCAGATATTTTCTCTCCCCGATACACGTATCCACGCGCTGCGTTTGAATACTCAAAATCTGCTCGTTTTACTGCCTTGTAGACCATTGTTTTTGTCATTTGTTTTGCACCAGTTTTTCCCATAAGGGATTATCAGTTTAAAGCCTCATTCTCTATTTAAATATGGATACAAAACTTAATTTTTGCACAATGATTTTAACTATTTGTCTTTAATTAACGAACTTGGTTTTGATTAATTTCTTTTAAAAATGCTCGTGTAGCTTTTTTAAGGCCATCACTCGGTACCTTGTTACGGTATCCGTAACTTTGAAATACCACATACTTTTGATCGACCATCTCTAAACCAAGTGTCGCCTGTTCGTCTAGATCGTTGTCTTGTTGAACATGGAATACGATCACTGAACCCTCTTCTGCTGAGTGTTTGAAGTTGTGATATACACAATGGCTCATTTTACTTCCCTCGATGTAGAGGTCATAAAAATTCAGGATCTCAGTAAAACGGTACCCGTTGTGCTCAACTGGTTCGGGTAAGACTCTTGCTGGCCAGTTGCGATCGATTAATTTATTTTTTTTGTTTTCTATCTGCAGTCTATTTTTTTCATCTATCCAGTGTTGAATGCGGATCTTCATGCCTTGGATGCTTGACCGCTTATCAAACTGGTGAGCTCTAACCTGTTGCATGTAATCAAAGATTATATCTATATCTGAAGAAAGCTGGTTTGACTCTGACTGCTTCCCGATATAGGCGTTTCGTGCCTTTGTGTCTTTGTTGATATACATATGCTTATAGAAAGCATGGTAAATGGTCTTAATGTTATGTTTGCACAACTGCCAGTTATTGCCACGCAACACATGGCGAAGAGTCCTGTTTAGCAAGCGATTTATAAAACGACTATTCGGTTTTTTTACACCGAGCTCCAGATGTAGTCCACTCAAATAAAGTAGGATCTCAACGCTTTGATGTTCTCTGAAACGGTTTACATGTTCATCATAGGTGCCATTTGCCTTACCATACATCATGGCATTTTCTCTGCCGTACTCAAGATCAGTTCTGATTATTCCAAAAAAATGAGCCGTGATTGAGGTACCAATGTTTTTAAACCGGTTAAATGATTTTCTCGGTATTTTGAACAGATAATTCATACAACCATCAATATTCAAAAATACGCCGTCATTTAAAAGTTCGGCTGTGATTCTTTTCTCGCGGTCCAGCGGATCTAGGTAGACATATAGCGCGGTAAAATCTGGATTGTTTATGATGTACCTTTCAGCTGCAGCACAATCTAGACTTCTCTTTGCCAAGAAATCTACGATTTTGAGTGTTTGCAGATGCCGTGCTGTATAGTAGCCAACCTTAAAACCTGTCTTTACAATATGTGTGAAGTCGATCCCACTGGTTCTTTTAAACCATTCAACTATGACGTAATTTGAGTATGAGTGGTTTTTGTATAAGCCTCTTATGTAAGACATATACAGTATTTCCACAAGCGTAAGCTCTTTGCTCGTGAAGTTAAAACCTTTCTCGATTCTCTTTACATGAAGAAAGTCGGTGGCTACCTTGACAAAGATTTCTCCAAATGAGGTGTAATGACCGTAGCTGAAATAATTAATTCGGTAGATTGGGTTGTGGCGACCGCTTGAGGGCTTAACACGTACCCATTCTTTTTCGCTTCGGTCGTAACACCAAAACTCGTACCCTAAACAACAACGTTTATTCACGACATAGCGGTAGGTGTTGCAGATCGTAAGCATATTCTCAGTGGCGTTAACTTCCCAAGGTTTAAACGCAATAAGCTCTGTTATTGCTTCCCTGTAAAGTCGTGTTGCTTTGGGATTATTGAATAAGATCCGTTCTTTTTTTGAGGTCTTGGTGATTGCATTCATTTCGTCCACGACCTCACTAATGCTTTTAGCCAATCATCCATCAAATCAACTAAAATTGCCCGTTCTCTGCCTGTTGGATATGCGCTTAACTTCATATTCCAACTATTTGCCGACTCTTCTGTGCCGTGCACCAAAAACCCATTTTGTTGATCATTTTCAGCCAGCTTATCCGTCACCCAACATTCAAACAGTCTGGCAAAGATTTCTGTTGGCTGTGACCAATACATTGACCGTGATTGATCTAGGTGCATGGCGTTATTCATAAAGCCCGTACCGCCTTGTCTTTCTTCGTAATCAAGGTATTTGGTTGACTTAAAAGTAAGATAATTAACCAGCTTGATAAACTTATCTGCAGTCTGGCCATCTTTAAGATGTTTGTATGCTGACTCTTGATGATTCTGTACTGAGTAACGCCCTTTACTGGTGTAAAGAAAGTATTCGCTAAAAAAGTTATTATTGAGTCCGTTTCGTTTTGCCAAAACACAATCAAATCCGTGCGCGAACTCATGGGCTAGTGCTCCAACACCTTGCGTCTTGGTCAAATGAATAAGCATATTACCTGGTTCAAAGTGAGCAGCTGCGCTATCAACGCCTGTGCCACGCGAACCGAATGCTATTCCTAGCTTACCGCCTAAAGATGCGAACGTAACGGGTAGACCTAGAAGTTCGACAAGATCCATTAGTGAGTCATACGTGCAATTCAGAAACCATGCACGTTCCTTTTGATTTACCCAATTACCGAACTCGACTCCAGAAAATTTGAAATAGTCCATAAGCAACTGGCTATCGATGTTTTCACCCTTTCGATGGTCCTTACCCTCGCGTACTTCAACTCTGTCGTAGCGCGGTCTTTTTGGGGGTTTTGCGCGTCCTTTTTTGGGTTCTATGACTCGTTCATCTAAAATTGGCTGAAAAAATGTTTTTACTTTTTCTAGTGCTGCATTGAATGTGTCGTATTCTGTCCAATCATCTAGTGTTTGAAAGCGCTTTGCTGAAATGGATTTAACGGCATACCACTTATATTGACCAGTCTCAGTGTTTAATAACTTTTTGGCACCATAATTATCTGCATCAAGTACACGATCGTCTGGCCATCCTAAAGGGATTAGATTATTTAAGCGTAACTGTGTGTCTGAACTAAATGATAGTGGGTGTTTAACTCTGCGATTGGTATGTCGTCCAGCTGAGTAGCGTTCTAAAATATCTTTTTCACTTCGTCCAGCACCAAACTTAACGCTCATGTACGCATTAAAGTCGTCTGTCAGTTGTTCTAAACGTTCGTAGTGTGAGCTTTCATATTTGTTTTTTAAGAAGTGTAGTGTAGCAATGTAGGCATCATCCCATTGCTTTTGATCTATGCTAAACCAACCACCCCCTAAAGGCTTGTTGGTTAAGTTTGCATAGACCAAAGAAAATAATAGTGCATGTTTTACAGGTTTGTGGCCAGATTGGGCATCAGCTCTAAAATCAGGCTTTTGCCAATATTCCTTTTTAGTCACTAGGCTGTCAGACTTAATTCCATTCATGTTGCCTGAAAAGTCTGGTGATGGGTTGTCTTTACGTGCACCAGCAAACTTTTTACCTACATCCGTAATAGGACCATCTTTTTTTTCATTACTATTTATTTCTTCAGTCATAGCTAAACCACTTAATTGTTAGTTGCGTATATCGTCCAAGATCTCTGACAGATCAAACAGATTAATATCTTTGAGTTTCGCTTCAGCATTGATGCGCTCAAGTAATTTCATAAAACCAACAAAAATAATGTGTGGTATTGGTCTATTGTTGATATGCACGGGTGTTGACCAAGTGCGTACACGCGTTTCGCATATTTCAAGCCCTTGTTCTTCAAAAAGCTTGATCAATGTCGGGATGTCTTTGTCTAGTTGAGTAAGGGCTAATAACGACCGAAATACATCATTTAAGCTAATAGAGTGGTGATGACGGTTCGGATTGTGCTGTTTTCTATTGTCGCCCTGTTGTTGATTAAAGTAATGATGGTTTTCGCGGTTTTGAGATGGTCTGTTTAAATATTTCATTTGTTATTAAGCTCCAAAAAGATAGCTGTAAATCAGGTACAAAATAAAAGTTATTGTTAATCCCGACACCAATAGAGAATTGATCGGGTAATTTTCTAAGTTAAAAGGTTTTCTGTGATAGCTCACTCCCCAATCTGAAACAGATCCTCGCTCTACGGCACTGTAAAAGTTAGTTTGTGAGGCGTTTAAACGGTTGTTGTCTACTGATATGAATTCCAGTTTGCACAGCAATTCGTCACTCAGGTAGTTAAAGAAAGTCGTTGGTGCACCATTTGATAGGATGTGTATATAACCGACCTGTTTTTGGGTATAACCCATTCGCTCATACGCTTTTTGAAATTCGTGCGTTAAAGTCGCACTAAACTTATCCCCCTTATTTTTGCCAATCAGTTCAATTGGTGGCTCAGCTCCAGCCTGAATAAGCTTGGTGAATTTAGGACTACCACAACCCCAATTTTGAGAGATCCAAACACCGCGTTTTGTGTCGTGAATCAAACCATCAACAATGACCACGGCTGCATCACCGATGTCGCCGTTTTCTTTTTCTGTAAATTCGGTGTTATCAACGTCTTTTCTGAATTCTTCAGGCATTGGCCTTAAAACTTCTAAAAGATTGGTACTGTCACTTTGTACATGACCAGTAGCCAAAATCATCGACTCAATTTTTTTTAGGGCATGTTCAGGTACTATCAGTACTGAATGTACGCGCTGGTCATACGCATCAGATTGAATGTCTTGAGCTTCGGTATTCTTTTCAATAGTGCTTAATTCCATATTATTTCTCTGCCTGAGCTTTCTGGTATTCAACTGCAGTCTTCATTGAATATTCGGTATCATCTTCGTGCTCTGTACCAACCATGCTTTGCTGACCTTGGTATATACCTTTAACAGCATTGACGAATGCGTTATGCGCCGTAGCGTTGTAATACGTTAAGTTTCCAGCACTGGTCGAATCATTGAATGTCAAAGTATTAGGAACATGCCAAACTGCTGAATAAGCCTTGCCATCGATAACAACAATAGGTTCAAACTCGACCGCTTCACGGTGCTTGGTTTCATTCCATGGTGTATAGAAAACAGTATTGTTTTTGAGGTTGTAGACCTTGAATACGATCTGGCCAAGATTCCGCATTTTGGCCTCTTTGTTGTATGCCTCTAAAACCTTGTCTTTTTGGAAGTCTGTAATTTCAAGCTCAGGGTTCTTCGTAATCACCAGTGTTTCATCAGACGTTTTAATCTCAGATGGAACGTAGATTTTTGAACCTTTAGGGAAACGTCCTGATTTCTCCAATGCGGATCTAAACTTGTTATTTGCAGCCAAGAAGTTGCCAAACTCACTACTGAAGTAGCTGTAAAAATTTGATGCACTGGTGAACATGCCAAACTGATTCACCCGAACAATCTGCTCAGATACAGTGGATGCCAAACTTGCATATGGTTTGCCCGACACATCAATTTCGCGCCATTTGTAGTTACGTACACCTACTTCTTTGTCGCATGCATCATTAAACATAGATGTAGAAACAATATCGCCGTCCAAGCGCTTCACATAAGCAACCGGGTAACTGCGGATAGGTGCCATACGAACAGCTTTGTTTGAATTGGTGTAAAAGCCAGATGACGAAATGATATTTTGTTCAGATGATTTAATTTGATAACTTCGTAATGTATTTAGCTGTCGATCAAAGCTATCAATTTCAGATTCATATAAAACATCACCCTCAACAGATGTCGCGATTGAATAAGGGGCATACATCACATCGCCCTGAACTTTGTCCATGATCTGCTCAGCTTCAATACGATATAACGGCTGTGAGAACATGCCATTTGATGCCAAAGCTGGTAGATCTCCCCCTACACCAAAATTACACGCTACTTTGTGGTTGGTGGTAGAAAGGCTTGATTGAGGTAATTTGTAGTTAGATGGATTGTAAGTGGTAACACGTTCATCATATTTGCGAACTTGTTCCTCAACTTTCTTTTCAATGGGATCTATTTGTTCTTCTTGAGATGCAGTATCAGTATTTGAAGGCTTTAACTTATCACAACCAAATAGTAAAACTGACAATATCGCTATGGTAAGGGTTTTCTTATTCACTACTTAATGACCTAACTTAAAACTACTAATACCCCACATTATAATTAAAAATAAGTATTAATGAAGTGGTATTTAATAGTTTAAGGACTTTTAAGCGAAAAAACCAATATCATTAATTAGTTTTAACGAACATTCTTTTAATGCAACTTCATAACCGCCGTTAATATTAAATGTAAAAGCAAATGGTAGCATTTTATCAATCGCAAATATCTTCTCTAATAAGTCGTTGTTTTCTGCAGATGGCTTATCCTTTAAGGCATATTGCATGGAAAACTTAGCATTTATACCCGTGCTTTTATATACAGCATTTATTTGTTCTTTAAGGCTTTTTTCCACTTCTTGCACTGTATTGAAAATAAAATTCTGATTAACAGTGAATTTATCAGTTTTCAAAGATCCAAAGGTCCACGCCAGACTCTCCGAAACCACATACCCTAGAACAGTCTGCAATTCTTCATCTTCAAATTTGTGATAATGAACGTATGATTTAGTTTTACCGTTAAAATATAAAATAGAAATGGAGAACAACACCTCTTTGTGAGCATATTTAAAAGGTACTTCCACAAGACTATAAAAGTTTAAGAGCTCAACGTTAGAGGCTTTAGACATATTTTTTAAAAAAAGTTTTAAAGACATTGAAGTGATTATACTAAAAATATCAAAGAAATGTTAAAGGGTTTAAAAATGGATACAGTTGTTCTAAAAAATAGTTTAATTGCTAGTTTAGTTTTTGTATGTGTGTTCCTGGTGTTCCAAAACATCGACCATAGAGTTTCTGAACGTATACAGCTTGAGTCAACCAGTGCAGCATTCGAGTCGCTTGATAAAGACTTTTCTGCGATCAATAGAAATGTGGATACTGAATTCAATAAGCTGCCTAAGTACGTGAAGCCCAGCAAAGAACAATCAATCAATGATGCATTGGAATTCATTAAATTCTCGAAACAGACCTTTACTGACACAATGGCCCAAAATAAAGAACTTTTAGCAGAAGTTAAGGGTTTTGAGAAAAAGGCAAATGATGTTTTAGAAAAATAATAGTTATTTTAAAAAGAAAAATGGGAAGCTATAAGCCTCCCATTCTTTTAATGTCGTAAGAAACATTTAAATTTTGTTCTTAAAAGTATTATAGTAAAACTAATAATTTATGCAAATACTTTTAACAGAAATAGCTAAAAGGTCTTTAACACTTAACGAATCCGAATAACTTAGACAATGTGAATAAATTGTTAAAGTAGTCGAGTGTATATGTAAAACATTGGTATACCCATTAGAGATATGCGAATTATTATATATGTAAAACCTAACATACTTTTTAGTCGTATCTTGCGTAAAACTTACCAGATAATCTTTTGTGTTTTCATTTATGTTATCTTCGTATTGCTCTGTTATGCTCAGGATCTCTTTGCTGTTCAGCCAATAACTGCCTGTTTTATCTTGTTTAATCTGTTCCAAAATCAAATTATTTAATGACTGGTACTCTTTCGTTATTGCTTTGGCATATCGTTTTGATGACTGATGTTCTTTCCAGTCAATTTTTGCTTTCTTAAACAATTTGAAGGCTGTAACCGCACACAATATAGCTGAGATGGTACATAATATTATTCTACTACTATCACCTATAATGCCAATAATTCCTAAATGCACATCTTTTGAAAATAAACCGTTCAAAGATAGGTATACGCCAAAGATACAAAAACTTAACGCAAAAACCACAACTAAGATTAAAGTTGCTCTAATTAAAAGCTCATTAAAAGTAATTTTTCTTAAGCTTTTGGTATAAAGCTTAATCTTATCTTTTTCAGATTTTAACATTTTAGCCAAGAACTTATGTTCTCTTTTTCCTCTGCTAAAAGGTGGTGTTACAGCATCTTTAAAAGTCATGTATAATCTAAAGTATTTTAACGTTCCATTAAATATACACTACACCTGAGCCTATTTAAAATGAAACATTATAGAATTATCGCTATTTTAATACCTTTAATATTTTCAGGTTGTGCAGCAAGCCACTCAGACAAAGAGCTTGTTGACTCTTATTACAATGACCAACAAAAAACAATAGAAAGCGATGTAGATCAACTCGTTAACTCCTACTCCGCTAAAGTCGTTACTCAGTACTACCCTGAACCATACTTCAATCCAACCAAGCCAATACCGCATTATTACGCTTTAATGCTTGATGAAATTGGTATCCCTTACCCAAAAGAGCTTGTATACGACAATGCCGACTATAATTTTTATAAAGAGCAAGCTAAGTTTAATGCAAACAATAATGACGTAATTGAAACAGATCACCACGATCACTAAAACTTTTTTATTGTAGGTGTATTAAACTATTGGTTATTGATAATTTAAGGTCATGAACTTTCGTAAGGGAATGGCTTTTTGTTTTCATTATTGACCTCTAAGGTGTAGGCAAGAAACAGAACTTTTGTTGAGGGGCGTTTCTTGCCGAAACCTTTCTTAATCCCTTAGATGATAAGCACCTGGATTCGTTTTCAATTCTTTATCTAACATTATTAGCTTATTTAACATATCTTGGTTTGTCGTCTTGGGAATGATCCAACCGCCAAAACTAATATTGTTTAATTTGATGTTAGGTAGTGGATCTTGTCTATTTTGTTCCAGTAACCAAAGATAGTTTTCACTACAAACAAATAAGACTTTTAATTCCTGATCAATGCGCCGTAAATCACAATATCTGAATAGGTTTACGTTACCTGGTGCTTCAGCATTGATAATTGGTTTTTTTCTTGTTTTTTCACCATGTAACTTAAAGTATTTAACACAACTTTCAATGTCACTTTTTAAATTGATTGGTGCAGTTTCTATTGGTGCTTCTGATAATTGTTCTTCAGCATATTCAAAATAGATCCAACATACCTCTTGGTCTTTTAGCTTTTCAAAAAGCCAATCTGGAACGTCATGCAATTTTTGTTTTAGTACAAATGGTTTTCCTACATTCGTAATCTTGACGCTTCTTTTCTTGTACGTGTCCAGCTCCCCGATCTGCTTCACGCCACTTTTATATAAATAACGGTTTTTGAGAACAACATTACTCTTTTTTACCTCTTTTTCAGGTTTAGGATCAGTACTGGATTTTTCAGGCTCAACATTCAAACAAAAGTAATCTATTCCTTTGGTGAACAATTGAAACTTCCCCTCCTTTTCAATTAAGGCAAAATTCCCTCTGATTTCAGCACCTACTATATCTTTAGATATTAGAAATCGATCATCAACGGTTTGTTCATTTAAGAGCAGTAAAGCCGATTTAAAATCTACTTTGTGTTCTGGTATTACAACATAACCGTGGTCAAACAACTTTTTGCTCACTCGGATAACTGTGTAAATATCCATAACCAGCTCCTTTTATTATTTCCTGTAATTTTGGTTGATGTAGTCTTGGATCGCTACAATTCGTTTTTCTGAAGTAGGATGCGTTGATAAGAAATCAATTTTAGTGCCCTGTTTTTCTTGGGCTACTACTTTATTCCAAAAGCTGATTGCGCCCTGTGGGTTGTAACCAGCACGAACCATAATATCAACACCTAGAAGATCCGCTTCACTTTCAAGTTTGCGCGAACCAGGTAAGTTAACCCCATAATCGCCTAGTAAGCTTGTGCCAGATACAACCATGTCACCTAGACCAGCCGAACTAGCTGCAAGCACACCTAAACCAGTTAAAAGCTTTTTACTTACCTTTTCACGCCCATGATCACGTAAAGCATGTGCAATTTCGTGGCCGATCAGTGCAGCCAATTCATCATCAGTTGCATTAATTTTTGTGATAGAACCAGTCAACACACCGATCTTGCCTCCAGATAGACAAAACGCGTTGATTTCATTATCTCGGATTGTATTAACTTCCCAATTCCAATTTGCTGCGTCAGCTCGATAATGTGGAACTTGTGCGATAAGACGTTTTGCTACTCTATTTACTTGAGCGTTATTCACAATCAATCCACGCTGTTTAGCAGTCGTGATGATGTTGTTGTAAGACTGAGTACTTTGCTGAAGATATTCTTTTTCAGAATACAACATGATTTGTTTGCGTTTAGAACCCATTCCATCAAAAGTACTAGATACGCAACCAGTTAAAAGAGATCCGGCAACAGCCAAAACACACAAAGATTTCATCTTAAAATCAAACATTTTGTTTTCCTTTATTTTTAAAAACATTTAACAAGTTAAAACTGCGCTTATTAAGCTTGTTTTTATCTTCCAAATCAGTAATGCATTTAAACTCTTTTAAGATGTTTTTGTAATGCTCTTTTTGTTCATTTTCTGACTTATTAAAACCTTTCAAAGCTAACTGTTCAATAGTTTTAGGGCTGAATAATTTCAGAAGAACTAGATTTAATATTAAAGTACCAGCCAGTAAGCCCAACGCATAAAGCTGAACAACTGAAGTACTGTATTTAGGTTCCATCGGACCAAGTGAACCAAAGCATATAAAGCTAAATACAGATAAAGTAACTGCAGCTATAAAACTAGATACCGTAACTTTAATCTTGAACTTATATCGTGCAATTAAAGCGACAATTAAAAAACCAAAAAGTATGGTACCAATTGCCGTAGCCATTATGACTAAAAAGAGTCCAGGGTTTGTGTTTGATGGATCTAACATTTCCATAGAATATCCTTAAATAAAACCCTTGCTTTCTAATAAGGTGAAACGATCTTTAAACAGTACAAAGAATGTTTTTTTAACGCTTTCGTACTGGTGTTTGATAATGTCTAAAGCACTATCATATGCACCTAGTTTCACGTAATTAACAAAATTGGCATGATCAAAACCTTTAAGTTTGTGACGTTTAATAAAGTCCTTAAAGTCTTGCTCTTTTTCTTTAAATTGATTCTCAAATTCAAAGAAAAGTTTGCCTAATTTCATGCTGTATAGTTTTAAATTGACAATAAATTCGACTAAAGGTGTTTCATTTCCTCTAATCGTAACCAGCATGTCTTTATCTTTTGTGATTTCGAGCGATGGTAAAAAATTAGAAAAATTAACCAGTAGATCACTTAATAAAACTTGTTTATTAAAGTATGTGACCAAAACAGGTGCGCTATCTGGCACATACGCTTTGATACGTTCAAATTTACTTAAAGCTTCTGGAGAAGCATGACCACTAAGGGCTAATTTCACTAACATATAATTCACTCGACATCTAATTCATTTTTTAAAACCAATTTGTATTTTGGATGAACCCCAAGTCTAAGTTGAAGTAATGTCCACGCTTGCTTTGTTATTAACTTTTCGCCACTTTCAAACTTTGACCACTGTATATTGTTGTACAAGCCTGTGTGACTAGACATTTTGGTTTTACTTAAACCACTCCAGACTCTTAGTTGTTTTCCTAAGACTGGTATTGGCACCAGCATTAAACCATTGTCCTCTTGTTCCTTTAAAATCTTTAAAGCTGCCTTTTTACCTACTAATTGACCGCCATCTTCACATATATAAGTAATACGAGCTGTATATTGTTCAGAGTTTAAGCATTCTTCTAACAATGCTAGAACTTCATCCTGAGGATTCGTTAAACCCTCTCCAATCGTATCGCCTGTATCAGTTTTAATCACGCGTTATACCTTTTAAGATAGATATTCTTATAGTATATACGAAAAACATTTAAAAGATTTTTTTAAAAAAACAAAATGTTCATTTTTTGTATTTTAGCTAAAACCGCTTATAATATGATTATTGGTATTAATCAAAGTTTAAAACATATTGAAAGGTGTTTAAAATGACTAACTCTAAAGCTATTGCTAAAACCAAAGAGAACCGCTTAAACCAAAATGGCAGTTTAAGCAAAACCGACCAACGCAAGCTTAAACCTATTTCTTTTTGCTTATTAGATACAGAACAAGTGACAATGCTGGAGAAAATTGAAAAGTTTCAATATGGCAATTTCTTTAAAAACATTATTGCTTCTATGACTGATGAAGAAGTTGAACAGATCGCGAATAGCAACAAGAAAAGCGATCCAATCATTCCTCAAAAATTACTAGATCTAAACATCACAAAAGGTTTCTTATCTTGTCGTTCAATTGCAAAGGTGCTTTTTAAACACAATAAAGTTGAATCTATGCTGCATGAGCTACGTAACTTTATCTCTGACGAATTCATTTTAAAGTTAGCTGAAGACCGCAACTTAACACTATCTATAAGCGACTCAGAAGTCGATTCTAATACTTCTTCAGGTATGTTTGATGATCGCTATGCGATGGCTGATACTGGCTATAAGAGCCGTACAACACCTGTTTTCAATCAGCAAAATATTGAATCTATAAAATCCATTGTTCGTGAACATGAGAAGCTTCCAAAACATGTCGAATTAGACAATGATTTCATTGAACAGTTTATGAATGACAATCCTGAAGTATTCGCAAAATTATAAAAACACAAACAAAAAAACCATCTAATTTTTAGATGGTTTTTTTATGTCTTAATTATTTCTAGAATCAGCTATAAAGCTTCGCTGGCTCGTCTGCAACTGGTATCACTGGCTGTACTTCTTGCATAAGAATTTTAGTCACTTCATCCAGTGGTGCAATATTGGAAGGTAAAAACTCTATTGCTTCAGGAAATTGTGATTTAAGGTAAGCATCTATGGCTTTGTGAATAGCTCGGTACCATTCTCGCGATTCGCTCTCTAAATTAAACATGCTTGAAATTGAAGCTTCTAGATCCGCAATATATTTACTTGGTAGTAAAGCTTTACGCTCCATATAAGCTTGATGTGCCATAGCAAGCCAGATAAAGCGATTTAATTCCTTACTACTTCCCTCTACGCTATTACCTTTAAAGTTCAACGTTCTAAATTTGCAAATGTGAAAATGTTGCTCACTAAAATATTTAAAGAAATCTTCATACTCAATTACAGAAATGGATTTTTGTAGCACCAATGGTATATCTAATGCGAGATCCACTTCGACTTTACGTGTACCAATGCCATTCTTAATAACAAATTTCATATTCACCTCAAAATAAATTAAATTGTTTAAAGGTGTCTTTATCATTAAAAGTAACCAGGTGATGCGATTCAATTAACGATTTAAGGTCCTTAGCCTGAGCAACTGGCTGTATTTCAATGCTGGCGATTTGTGCAGCTTCATGAATCAACCCTATGATTTGAGCACGGCTTTCTAAATATGCAGATAGATCGCGAGTTTCTTTGAATGAAGAAATGACAAAGTTAATATTCTTTTCTAAATTCTCACTCAAACTGCTTAGTGTTTGGTTAATTGGTGCATACTTTTCTATATGCTCTAAGACTGTTGCATGATCTAGAAAAAAACTAACTTCCAGCAATAATGAATTGTAAAAATCAATAAAGTTCGTTTCTTTTTCAAAGATGAAAATTTCTTGGCCATCTTCGTCATTAGGTATCTCAATTGAACCTTTTGAGATCTCAAAACTTTCATCCCCCAACAATGTATGCAGAATTCGGCCTAAGTGTTCTGCATGTGGTTTGCTGTTAGTAAAGTTGATTTTCAAGTTTTCATTTGAATCAGCAATACGGACTAAAATATAGTTTGTTGTGTGAAATAATTCATCTGCATTGTCAGTAAAATTCAACATTGAAATCTGATTATCTGTTCCAGCATCAGCATCAAGTTGCTTATCCAAAAATTCATGGTTATCAATAAAAAGCTTAGCTACACCGTTTGTAATAATGCTTTCGTATTCACCAAAGTTTTGTGCAAGGTATTCGCTCATTAAATTTGGCAAAACTTCTAATAAACTTTTTTTAAGATCCGATAATTCAATAGCAGAATTGAATAACGAATCTGGCACAAGGTTCTCTACCTCTTCATCAAGCGCTTCATCGTTTGGTGACAACCCTTTTTGCTGTGCAATTGCATTACGGAAGGAAGCCATAATTGAGATTGTCAAAATTGAAAGTGTTACCGTTTTAACCCATTCACTTTTCACATCGTTAGGCACGTAAAAAGCGCAATTACTAACCCACTGGTGTTTATGATTAAGAATCCGCTTTAAAGGGGTTTTAGTGGCTGGAAAAATTTCAAAGACAGTATTTAAGATTGGGTTTTTACCCAATTTGATACTTTTATTATTACCGTAAAAATAGATGCTGCGAATATCAGACATAATATACTTTCTTAAACTTAACGTTGGTTACATATTATCACTGATTTAGTTTTAAAAAATATTTTTTAAAACTATTAATTTTATTTTTTTGTGTTTTAATTCTGCCCTTGAGTACTGCTTTTAAAACCAAAGAAAATAGGTAACTTTTGCTTAGGCTACGGTGGGAACTTGGTATTACAGTGTTATTTGGTAGCTAAAAAAATAAACATTAATAAACTATTGATAGTAAAAGAGATAAGGAATAGATAGATTTCTTTGCGTGTAGGGATGTACTTTTCATCAAACATTTTGTTTATCGCATACAGAACTGAAGAAAAACATAAAATGAATATGATGATTTGCAATATATATGATGGAGTATTGAGGGTTTCTGGTAGATATTTAATCTTGTATATCGTTGTATTTAAATCATTTCAAACACAAAGAATACAACTACAAAGATGTAGCAAATATTGAAAATGGCAACTAAGTTGTATGCCGATTTGAGTACCAGGCCTGTCATCGATTGTTCACTTGAATCAATCTCACCCGTTTTTGGAATTTTAAAAAGCACAACGCATTCCAGTTTTAAGAGTGTATCTATTATACTTTTAGAATACCTTTTATCAACTATAAAACTTTGTTATTAAAATAAAAAAATGGCCATTTAAGACCATTTTAAAACACCCTACCCCCTTTTAAGACTAGCCGTTGTGCTTATCTTTAGAATCACGGTAAGTAGAGATATGGTAGAAGAAAAAGCACGATAAAAGTGAGAAAAGCACCAACCCGAACGTGTTCCAAAATCTGCTATTTGATAGTTCAGAAATACGTTTATTGATTTCTGAGATAACACATGGATTCGCTTTTGCAACTTCAACATTTACATTGCAGACTTCAGCATATTGGAATAGGAATGTTTTATGGCCAATGTCATACATTTCTTGGATCTGGTTAATATTGGTCGTATTCAGAAGAACCATAACAAGAGAGATCAGTGCTACAAATATAGAGATAACAAGAAAGCACTTCACAATGATTTCACGAGCCACATCATCAACACCACTTAAATATCTTTCGAGCAATATATTTAGCTTAGTTCGACCATCAAGGATAATGTTATAGTCATGTTTTACTTCATTATTTCCTGTATTGTTTTGATTTGTTGGTTCAACAGGAATGTCAGATAATTCGGCTGGTAAAGTGACTGCAACTACATCTTTTTGTTCTTCAGGTGCTAAACTTTTATTGCTGCTGTTTGATACAAAATCTTTTAATAAGGGTACTGGCTCACTTTTAAGGTGTTCTGTTTTTACAACCTCGTGAGCTGACTCATTTGCATCGAACAAGATCTTGTCTGTTCTTTCTGGATGCTTGAGATGTATATATTGATAAATAAAATAATTGATCTTTTGCTGTAAGACCGGGCTTTTATCAACTTCACTTTCCACATCTGCACCAAATGTCTCAGTTATAGATGATTTTAATTCTTGTACTTCGGATTGATTGAGCAATTGATATAGTTCATATATTGTTTTAGAACTGATCATGATAAAACCCACATTAATATGCATTAAACTGTTAGTAGTATATAGAATGTGGTTTTAAAATAAATAGGTATGTTTTAAGAATAAAAAAAACCGCCTTTTAAGGACGGTTTTAAAAGGGGGGGTTAATTAGTATAAACAGTTGCCGTTTGCACCAATAGAGCGTCCATTCTGGCTTAAATACCGTTGTACGGTGTTAGCAACATCTCTTGGGAGTTGATTATTCACTTTTTGTATAACATCGACTTTGTATTTATTCTGACAACTCACAATACCAGCCAACATGTTATTGATCAGTGATGTATTGTCTTTACCATCCAATTTACGTGTTTCTTCGTTTATCACTATGAATTGAACAATATTTAGATAGTTATTCGTGAGGTTGTCACCACTTTTTGATGACTTGTTTAGATTCTCAATGGTCGAATTCAAGTTATTCATTCGTGCTTCAAGGCCAGAATCACCAGTGACATTTGCATTATTGTTTTGGTAACGCGTAGCTGTGGTGTTCCGATTAGAATTATATTGTCTTTGCTGTATCGGCTGTTGCTGAACCTGAACTGGTGCTTGCTGTTGAACTTGACCAGGTGCTTGCTGTTGTTGAGCTGGCACTTGCTGAGTTGATTCTTCATTTGAAGTTGCTTTTTTATACCAATCACTAAAATCGGCATTTGCACTACTACTCAATATAGTAGCCGTAAAAATTGCACATAAATAAAGTTTATTATTCATTGTCTGAACTCTCTTTACCGTTGTAGTTCGCTGGACTAATAGCTTTTAAACTGAACTCATTTGCAAGTTTCCACAACCGCATAAATGTCTTTTGCTTTTCTTGTACCCAATAGTCCTTATCTTTTTTTAGAAGATTCTTCAATACATCTGAGTTCAAATGGAAATTATCATCAAAAAAATGTTCAAACAGGAGTTCTGTTAAATAGTTTTGAGTTAACGTTTTTTTATTTTCATTACCCGTACCAAAGAATATTTGGCAAAGCTTTGTGCTTTCACACACGAGATCTATGTATTTTTTCTCGTCTGCATTTCGCTGGTGGCGCAAATGAGGATGTGTAATAAAAATAGAATTACGTATGAAAGCATAATCAATAATTACAGTAGCTTCCGTTTTCTTTGAAATGTACTCAGCGTTTGTAAGAATTTCACAAGTGGTAACATCAACTTTGTCGCGAATATTAATGAATTCGCTTGAGAAAGTAGATGCACTTTTGTTTTCGATCTCAACTTTCTTATCACGATTTCTCAGATAAAGTAAATTATCTGCTTGCTTCATATCGTTTAGGAATCTTTCAAAGAAGTGATTACTTTTATATAGATCTTCTAGAGCTCGCGTAACATAAGACGCAACCAAATTAAGATTTTTAGCTAAATATGATGGTCCATTCTTAGTTGTATAAGCAGCTAAACGATCCTTAACAAGTTCTATTACTTTTTCAGGTTCACCATTATTTAATCGAATTGCTGAAGTGAAGAGCGCATTACTGATTTTAAGCTCATTGCCCTGTTCATCCTGAAGCTTTGCACACATTTCATTTAATGTATTAAGCGCTTTACGATAGTTGGACTTCAACTGAATCTGAAAACGATAATTGCAAAAATCGTCACGATCTGGTGTACGCTTATTGCATGGTTCATACTTAACAGAAATAAATAATTCAATAGATGGATTGCTATTCAGTCTTTCTAATGAAACAAGAAGTCGTTTACGGTAAAAATCACTTGCTTTGTATTTAAATTCTACTGAAAATTCGGTTAATGCTTTGAAGTCAATGTAAGGAATAACCACTTCGCCACGAAACTCATTGATCTTCATCAAGTTATACATATAAAGATCAAAACGGTCCTTAAATCCAAGAACCGTTAAAGTGTCGAGAACTGTGTAGCGCCCTTTTTTATCAAAATCTAATTCAGACAGATTGGCAATCAACGTTTCTTCAAGCTGATAGCAAATAAACGCATTGTTATCTAATTCAAAATAGCCCGTACTGGCAAACATTCTTTTATGAGTTACGCTGTCTACGTCATTTCTTGAAAATGGTTCGCTGTCCATTTGGCGTAAAGAGCTCATTGGTAGCATCACTTTACCAACACTATTTAGCGTATTCCATGCCAAAGATTTGATACGGCCATTGCTAAGGTAATTAGCTTTATTTTTGAATAAAAGAATTTGACGGATGTATTCAAAATTCAGAACAAAGTTGTTCGCTAGTTGTAATGCTTCAATTTGGGATAATTCAGGTTTTTCAGCGATAACGCGCTGCAGCTGATGTGCATACTTATTTTTGGCATTCACCAGCATTAAGTAAAAAACGAATTGATCAACAACTGGAATATCTAGATAACATTCGACTATGAAATTACTGATTTTGTTGCCGTAACCCAAGAGATCCATGGTTTTTGTTTCGGCATTAATAATTGAGTCTTTGATTGACTGCGATAATCCAAAAATTTCATCTTCTGAAATTCCTTTACTTATGCAGACTTGTGAAGAATCTTGCATAACTGCTCCACTTTAAACAACGTACAACGTACATTGCCTGAGATTGAATTAAAAAATAAAACTAAAAATATATTTGCAACCCAACTAACGTTGTAGTCTTTTCGCTTTAAAGCTGTGTATATACTAACTAAATTTTAGACAATAAAAAAGCCTCGTCAGAGGCCTAATTACGCAATTAACATTATTTGTTGACCGATCTGCGGTAACTCTAGTTTAGAAGTAGTGAACCTGTATGGTAGCTTCTCATATATGCTTTTAAAACTAAGAGAATTTCTAAAAAAATCAAAACTTTTAGTGAGTTTAAAAGTAATATCGCCACTTGATAAGATTTGAATTTCGTCAATCATAGGTGCTGCAGCTTGCTTCACATCTGTATCAATCATAAATGATAAATCACAAGCTTCTCGCATGATCTGGTTGATAGTTTTCTTATTAAAATCTAGACCTGTAACGTGGTTAACTTTTTCAGCTGATACAACGTATCTACCGTCTTCTGCAGAATAAAATGCATTTAAATTATCAACTAGAATAAGCAATTCGGCAGATAAAACACCTTTTAGCAAAATATCAGACGAGCCAGAGCTAAACACATTGAAGTTAATGAGTATTTTTTGATGTCTAAGACTAAATGATTGAAATTGCATATCTCGAATTCCCATAGGCATTCTGAGTAGACATTATAGCATCAATTCGTTAATTAGACTACGATTAAAAGCATTTTTAACAGTAATTTCTTAATAAATAAGACTATGAAAAACAGTGCCTTATATGAGAAATATTCACAATTACAATGTAAGTTAACCAATGTAATACTTGATCAAAAAAAATATGTGCTCAAGATAGGCACCCAGCGAAACTTTTTTATATGTGGATGTAAACTTTCTTCCGTCCTAATGACGTAAGTCATTGATTTATAGTGATGCCAAAATACGAGCGAAAGTTTTTTATAACTGGATGTAAACTTTCTTCCGTCCTAATGACGTAAGTTATTGATTTATAGTGGTGCCAAAATACGAGCGAAAGTTTTTTATAACTGGATGTAAACTTTCTTCCGTCCTAATGACGTAAGTTATTGATTTATAGTGGTGCCAAAATACGAGCGAAAGTTTTTTACAACTGGATGTAAACTTTCTTCCGTCCTAATGACGTAAGTTATTGATTTATAGTGGTGCCAAAATACGAGCGAAAGTTTTTTACAACTGGATGTAAACTTTCTTCCGTCCTAATGACGTAAGTTATTGATTTATAGTGGTGCCAATATACGAGCGAAAGTTTTTTACAACTGGATGTAAACTTTCTTCCGTCCTAATGACATAAGTTATTGATTTATAGTAGTGCCAAAATACGAGCGAAAGTTTTTTATAAATGGGTTGTAAACTTTCTTCCGTCCTAATGATGTAAGTTATTGATTTATAGTGGTGCCAAAATATGAGCGAAAGTTTTTTATAAATGGGTTGTAAACTTTCTTCCGTCCTAATGGCGTAACTCATTGATTTTCTGTTATAGTAAGAACTCAGCGAAACTTTGTTACATCCAGTTGTAAACATTCTTCCGTCCTAATGGCGTAAGTTATTGATTTGTCGTAAAACGAGCTAAATAGCGATCGTTGGGTCGTATATAAGGGCTATTCCTCATAAAATCTGAAAGTCTTTATTATCAAGGCTCTCATGAAATTGGAAAAGTTATCCGCAGGATTTTGAATTTAATTTGCGCTCAAATGAATTTAATTTGCGCTGGAAGTATTTTTTTATTCTATTTAATTTTATTATAAACAGTGACTTACAATACTTGCTAGTTTGCAAATTTCCAATATTGCAAAAAGCTAAAAAATGAACAATATTTTACTCATATTTTTAAATACATTTTAATATACAAGAACTTAATTTGTGGATAGAATTTAACTGCAAAGTGGATAAAAACGTCAAAAATCATCTAAAAACGCCTTTTTTTCTAAAAAATCAAATTCAATTTGCGCTCAAATGAATTTGATTTTCGCTCGTACCATTTGTGTTTTTCCGTCCTAATCCTGTAATGTCATGAAAAATAAGCATAAAAAAAGTCCCTAATTAACTTCCCTTAATTAGAAAGATAATAAACATAAATTTCTTTTTAAAAATTTACTCTTAAACTTTTTAATATATTTTTTAATTTTTTATTTGCCTCCTTAGTATATACCAATGAGGTTTTGTAGTATTTTATAAATAGCTTGAGTCAATGACCAGCAATCAAAAATATAAAGCGTGGAATTTAAGAAATGAGTAAAAGTGATAATACGATTAAACGTATCGTCATGACTGTAGATCAATTTTACAAACATGATGAACAAGACGAGCAGTATGCATACGGCTTTGATATGTCTACCAATGAACCAGTTCGCATACGAATGAGTTCATCTGAAGAATTCACGAAGATCATTAATAAACTCAACAAGCATCATACTGAGAATGTTTCAGTAGATGAAGTCCACGCAAAATTTGATTCTGGACGTAACCAACGTACTTCATTAGACACACATAATCGCGGTGCTAACCGTGGTCGAATTATCTGTTTTGACAAATGTGTTGACTCACCCAACGAATCTCTTGACGGTTATAAAACTTATGTTGCTCAGTGGTGCAACGTAATGAGTAACAACCCGAATTCGCAATTAATTAAAGCAGTCACTTCTATCAATGTGCATCAACAAAAAAACGGCGATTTCTTTGTTAAAGCTCAAATCATTGAAGATGCAGCACATATGCAAGTGCCCAATGTAAAAATTAATTCTCCAGCACTTCATAACGCTATTATTAAAAATAATTTACAGCTTCTTGTTAAATCTTTATCGAATAGTACTGACAACCAACCTGAGCGCATTCCATTTTCAAAAATTGTTGTGCGCTATGAGTCTGGTTCTGTATTAACTACAATCCCATTGATTCCAACCTATGACAGTGCTGATCGTGAAAGTGTTAAGCAATTCGCTAAGCCAGATCCGTTGATGGAACGTGGCGGTATTGATAAAACTAAAAAGTCTTATCGGGTTGCTAAAGATCCGATTGAAAGTATCAAAGATATTTTGAACGGCAATGACTTTCACACCGCAACATTTGATCCAAATTTTGTACCATCCAACCAGTATGAAAAAGACCAGTTCGATAAACAGGCTCAGAACGTTTATGTTATGGACCAGGCCCGTATTGCCCTGTTTGCATTACTTGGCGATCGACAAATTAAAGTGTTCTACAATGAAGATGTAGACAAAGAAAAAAATCAAAATTTAAAACGTCTTTACGCTGGCTTGGTGAGTCAAAAATTACTGCCTGAGGTTTATCATGGCCAACAACTACAACTAGGTGCGCTTTACAAAGACACGTTCTTAAAGAAATTTTTCAACAATAAAACGCCTCACGCTGGTTTTCGCAAGGTAGATCCAGAAATAGATTTACGTACTGGTGAGGGTGTTCGTGGTGTTGGTGCACCTCCCCTAGTGAATCAATTTACCGATGACTACGGCAATCCAAAACCGCACGACTTAAATCCTCAATTTTTAAGTCAAGTTGATCGTCAGACCATGAATAAATTGACGCATGCAAAACAGCAATTTGCTGAAGCGTTTATTGTTATTCAACCACACCAACGGAACTCGAATAATTGTTTTGTCTCGTTTATCGAGCCTGTTGAACTTACTCAAACCCGTATGAATGCGTTGAACTTTTCAGAAATTACGGTAGAGCATGTACAGCAACATAAAGCTTCAATCGATAGTCCGTTATCTAAGAACTTCAACCACGATCTTTTACCTGATCCGCAAGAGTTAATGATGAAAGTCAGACAGCCAGAAATGGATGTTAAGAAAAGCCAGGAAAAGGCTGCGACTTCTGATGTCTATAACGACATGACTTTTTAATCAAATAAAATAATTCTTCTTCAGGTTCGCTATGACTACTCATGATTTAAACGAAAAAATTAAATGGATCGACTTATCACAAGCTGGTGTATATCTCGATGTACGGCGTGTTGGCCAGACGGATAGCCAATTACTTTTATTGGACGTTCAAAAAAAACTATCTAAAGAAAATTTGAATAACATTGGTTTTACACCGATGAAGTTTGAGGCTTATCCTCACTTTGACGGTCACTTGTATCAATACAATTTGAATGAAACGATCAAACCAAGACTGTTTCATGAAGTTTTGGGTATTCCAGAAGAATTTATCCGTAGTGTGCTTGCGACTCGCCAAGAATTGCATGATTTATTCAATGCCCAAGCAAAAACATTGGTGCCACAACGATTGAACGTTGCGTTGAATAGTGCAACTCCACTCGGTTATAACTCTGATGGCAACAAAATCTATGCTTCAGCTCATAACCGTTTTTACGTGAATGCCCAAGGTACGCAAATACCTGAAGGTCCTAATGATCAGCCGTCTAGTCTGTACTTACGTGCGACCAAGCAAAAAGATTTAAAAGAATGCTTAAGAGGCTATATCTATCAATTAGAACATGAAACAAAGAGCCATAATCACCAGGACTTTTTAAAGTTTTTAGCTCTAATCACGCAAGCCAAAAATGCTGACGTTGATGTATCCAAGGTAACAGATAAACAGATCCATACTGCAGAAGAAGCGCTTGAAACAGTGATGGTCGAAAAGTTAGGTGAGCTTGATTTTACTGAGAGCTCATTTAAAACGAGTTTAGCGTTATACAATCGCATGCCGACTAAGACCATGCGAAACAATACGATTCGTATGTTACAGCAATATTCGACTCCAATCCCGATGTCACTTGTGGCTCAGCGCTTATTGATTGAGGGTGATAACCGAACAAAACAAAACTTTTCCGTGCTCGAGCCAACTGTGGGTAATGGATCTTTAATCGGTTTATTAACCCAAGAGCGTAATGCTTCTGTCTATGCGGTTGAGTTAGATCCCAAACGTGCTGATCGTACAAAAGCACTGACTCAAAATTATGAATGCACGGTTGTTACTGCAGATGCTACACAAATTGATTTTGAGCAAACGTTTAAGCAAAAAGTTGACTATGTGATTGCCAACCCTCCTTTTGGTGCTATGGATAAACTAGAACGTGTTGCACCAATTTTGGTTCAACAGGGTAACGGCGTAGATCCAAACCCATTATTGGTAGATCCATCAGAAAACGTCTGGTTCAGTACGGATAAATTGGACCATGCCATTCTGGTTAAATCACTAAACGCACGAAACGATCAAGGGCGTTCAGTTTTCATTATTGGCTCAGATAAACAGATTTCAGATGGTACGGTTGAGCGTAAATCAAAGAATTTACTTAATTATCTCTATAAGCATTATGAAGTTGAGGCGGTTGTAGAAATCCACGGCAATGCATATGCACGAAACGGCGCTAATCAAAATGTTCGTATGTTAGTGGTAGGCAATCGTAAAAACGAACAAGCGTTACTACAAACTTACCAATCTTCTGTGGTACCAGATAAGTTGAAAGTCATTACGGACTATGACGAACTTTGGGGATGGGCTAATAACGTAATCTATAATCGTTTGAATCCGAATAAGGATCTATACTTCAAGCCAACTACTCCGACTCCAGTTGAGCAACAAGCACAACAAGCACCAGTGGTTGAACCTGTTGTTGAGGTTAAGCCTGTTGAAAAAGAAAATGACGATTTGTTTGCCAGTCTAGGTGATGAACAGCCTGTTTCGCCACTTGAAGATATTGCATCAAGTGTAACGCCTACGTCTGCAGTCACTATGTTTGATGAAGTCGTGGTCGCTAAAGAAGAAGAGATTAAGCAAGAGGAAGCTGTCAAACCAAAACCGATGTTTGGTCGTAAACCTAAATCAAAACCGAATAAAGTTTCTTTTGACTTCGGAACCGTTGAAGTTAGTACGCAAACAACCAGTTCAGATGATGATGTACCTACACCAACTGAAGCTACACCAACGTTTGAAAATGAAAATGACAATGATTTCGTGCCTGAGGTAAAGAATCCGCACGAGAACCAAAATCTGGATGAAGACCTTGACGATGACGTTAATCTTCAAGTAGGTGATACCACGGCGACCAATGAGGGTGAAACACCTGAACAAACACCAGCTGAAGAACCAGCGGTAGAGCAAGTAAAACAGGAACCGGGTTTAACTGCTGAAGAGATTGCTAAGTTAAATTCTGAATTAGCGATCGGTACTGAGCAAAAAGAAGAACCGACTGTTGAATCTGACCAATCAAATTTACAGCCGATTGTTCCTGTTCCTAATGCTGAAAACACAACAGAACCAACTCCGGAAAATATATACCAAGTTAAGTATATACCGATGTCTATGGCATCTGAGCCAATTGCTTTAGTGGCTAAAAACCAGATTAAAGCGATTAATCAGGCAAATGCTCAATTGACTACACACATCCAAAATGTATTAGGTTTTGGGGGTATCAATTTCCAAGCTGAAGTCGATAATGGTAACTACCCTACTCTTGTTGATGCCTATGTCGCTAAGAAATTGCAATATGACAATTTTGATGCACTAAAGTCCGCTTTTGCATGTGAACAGGTCGATGCGGTTGCCCATATCATTTTACGTTTTGACCAAAACTTACCTGTGCTTATTGGCGACCAGACGGGTTTAGGTAAAGGTCGTATTGCAGCTGCGTGTTTACGATATAGTGCGTTAAGAGGAAAGCCCCCTGTTTTCCTTACAGATACAACGCAACTCTTGAACGACATTTGGCGTGATATTGTTGCTACAGACAGTGACAAGTTCTTTAAAGATCCGTTTATCTTTAACTCGGATGCTGTGATTAACCGCTTTGGTACTGAAGAGGTTTTATTCACTGGCCAAGATCTACCTAAGGAAATTGAAGATATTCCAGCGCAACATGACTTGGTATTGGCAACGTATAGCCAATTTAACCGACCAAACCGGAAACGTGCGTTATTGACTCGTTTTATTAATCAAGACACTGTTTTGGTGATGGATGAAACGCACCGTGCAGCATCCTTGAAATCAGCTACAAGTCAATTTTTCTTAGATGTTATTGATCAGACCAATCTAATTAATTTCCAGTCTGCATCGGCAATTAAGAAACCTGAAAATCTTGAATTCTTCCATAAATTGTTCCCTCGATCCGTATCTCGTAATGACTTACAAAAGGTTATCGATAATGCAGATGGTCCAATTTTGGAGTTTATTTCTGAAGGTTTGGTAGACAGCTCTGCCATGATTCGTAGAGAGCAAGATCTCTCGCACATTACCATTCAAACCTTTGTGCCAACTGAAGAGGAAATTAAGAAATTTCACAATTACTCAGATGTTCTTTCTGACATCTTGACGGACATGGTGAAATTTTCTAAAGATATTCGCCTCGATGCGCTAGAAAACATTGCCAATGATGATGATGCTGTTGCCAATTTAGACTTTCATCAGGATTCAGACGATCCGAAAAACCGTTTAAGTTTGAGTGTGATGAACTTTGGATCTCGAATGTACCAGATCCAAAAGCAATTCCTATTGGCATTGAAAACTGACTCTACAAGTGATGCTGTGATTCAGGCATTACATGAGGGTAGAAAGCCCGTGATTGGTTTGGAAAATACGGGTGAGAGTCTATTCAACATTTTGATGCAAAGTCGCATGGAAGCGATTTTAAAAGCAGATACGGCGCAAGACGTTACCGCTGATTCGCCTGAAAAAGAAAAAGCGTTTAATAACTTCAAGTCGGTATCGTCAGAAATTGAATTTCTTGAAAATGAGCTTCAAAAACTCATGATCAAAGAAAACCGTGACGCTGGCGATGAAAAAGCAGCGAAAAATATTCAAAAGGAATTGACTAAGCTTGAATATAAGCGCGGTAGCTATCTGCAAAGTCAAATTTCTGTTTTAGATGAACTCCCACAATTCCGTGACTTGCTTGAAGTGATGTTAGATCGCATCGATGTGGTGAAAGCTGAAGATAACTACGGTAACTCGTTCGTTAAGAAGCTCAGTACGGAAGTGACATTTAATGAAAACGGCGATCCAGTGGTAAGTCCGTATAAAATCATTTTGGATCGTATCAAAGAAAAGATTCAAAAGTTCCCTGATCTACCTTTGATGCCTTTGGACGTACTACGTAACAAGGTGACAAAAGCTGGCTTCAAGATTGATGAAATCTCTGGCCGTCAGATCCACTTAACGGAAACAAGAGACGGCAAATGGAAGGTTAATAAACAAGAGAACAATACGACACAAGGTAAGATTTTGGTTCAATCAAAATTCCAATCTGGTGAGATCGATGTTGTTATTGTGACTCGCTCTGGTTGTACGGGTATTTCTCTACATGCAGCCAAAAACCCTGATCCTACAATTCCATCGGATCACTTGCGCCAACGTGAGTTGTTTTTCTTGCAAAAACCTGAGAACTCTACCGATACGATTCAGATGATCGGTCGTGTGGGTCGCCGTGGTGAAGAATCACATCCGATTATGACGACAGTAGATTCGGGTATTCCAGCAGAAACACGTATGCACTTAATGATGATGCGTAAACTGTCTACCCTATCAGCGAACGTCTCTGCCAACTCAGAAACCAAGTTTAACGAAAATGATTATCCTGACATGCTCAACTACATTGGCAACCGGGTAGCGTTGGACTATTTGAAAAATAACGTGAACTTGGCGAACACACTTGATATTGATATTTCGGATGATGAAAAAGGACCATCGTATCGCACGGCGCAAAACTATCATGTGAACCAGTTGCTATCTAAACTGATTTTGATGCCGATTAGTCAGCAAGAACAGGTTTATCAAGACTTGGTTGTTGACTATAACGATAAGATCCGTGAATTAGACTTGTTGGGTCGTAACCCACTCAAGACCAACTTTTTAGACTGGAAAGCTAAAAAAGTCCGTGAGTTTGAAGTGAAGGACAACTTCTTTACCGTGACTTCAGAAACAGAAGCAGCCAAGATCAATACCTTTGATCTACCTGTGCGTTTTGAAGGTCTGCAATACATTGAACATGTTGAGCCATTACGTGCTGACAATCTAAAACTCATGTTCAAAGAAAGTGATGATTATCTGGTGCGTCAATTTAAACGTATCAATGAAAACATCAATGAAACGGTACACGGACTACTACACTATGCCTATAACTTTGAGGCATTGATGTACCAAAAATATGAAGGCTTTGCTAAGCAAAAGTTATTTTTCAAAAGTGGGCAAATGCGTGGTGAAGTAATTCGTGATTATCGACACGAAGTATTTGATCATTTCGGTGTTGTTGAAGCCAATGTAAAACACATTGATGATATTCAATTTCGTAAACCTGATGATCACTCTGCAGATGCCTTTGAAAAAGTAGCTGAAGCGGTTTATCTAGCCAATGATCCTATTTTGACCTCTAACTTTGATCGCATGTATCGAATTGTTCAGGATCTAAAATTCTTGGCTCGTTCTATGGAAAGGAACGAAAAAGAAGGTCATTCAGCGCATGGGTTATTGTTCCTTATCTCAAAACCTAGTCTTTTTGATGATGAAGTGACGCCAGATCACAAAACAGGTGCTTTGCTACGTCTAGACCTACCGCCGTTACGTGTAGGTGCAATCACACCGAATGCGGTTAAGCTTGATTTGGTTTACCCTGGTGATAAGAAGTCGTTTAAAGTTCCACTGATCAATTACACCATGCAAAATGCCAAGCAAGATTTGGATTGGGTAGCTCCAGTGAGTGAAAAAGGACGTATTATCCTAAAACGCTTCAATCCTGAATTTTATTCTTATGCTGATGTGAATAGACGTCATGTTGAGGATCGTCAACCCTTGGTGAACTTATTTACTGAACAAAACAATTATTCCCGTTATACGCGTACCTATTTTGAGAAAGCGCCGTCTGGTGATGTCACACGACAAGCGATTACCTTAACGGGCAATATGTTCAAGGCACATAAGATTGTCAGCTCACTAGATCTACGACATTCAACCGTTATATTTACCGATGCTGATGGTATGCGTAACCGTGCGTTATTATTGCCATCAAATACACCAACTGACTTGTTTGAAAGCTCTCTTGAAAACCAAGTGACGTTTAAGCAAGTTAAAGAGATTGCGAACTTCTTTAATCAATTGCCTGTAAACATTGATTTCAACCGCAATAACTATGTGGGTACTAAGGTTAATTTCCCGTACAAGAAAGCAAGTATTGAGTTCTACTACAACGGTTCAGACTGCTTTAATGTGACGGTGAAATCTGTTGCAAAACAGTTCAATCGTTTTATGTCGAATACCAACGTATTCCATGATCCTAAAGGCGGTAAAACAGATGAATCGTTGAACATCCACTTTACTGAGCCAAGCCGTAATGAGTTTAGATTTGCGCTTGATCTCAAGGATGTTGAACGCTTTGTTGACGAGCTGGACAGTACAACCAAAATTGAAGCTGCCTTTTTGGATTTAAAATCTAAACTTCCTGATGGTAATGGTTACTTTTTAAATGAAATTAACCGTATGCTTAATCCTCCAGAAGAGCCAGCTTATAAGGCTGAATTACCTGAGGGTAAAACCCTAGATAACGATCAAGAAATCCAGCAATTATCTTTCTAAAACCCTCCCTTAAAAGGTATATACCAGACCATACGTGAATAACAATTACGTGTGGTCTAGTTCGTATATACCATGTATCATATCTGTGACGATCACATTGACGTTTTAAAAAACAAATACAGGTATTTTATGTGCAACTCTAATCCCTTAGAGGAATCTTCTAATAACTCAGATTTAGTGGATTTTGACAGTGAATTAGACATCACAACTGGTTTTAATTCTGACTTTAAAGAAGACTTTATTTGGAATGTTGATACAGATTCTAAAAAGGACTCTTAAAACCAGAAAGGCCACCTGTCATAAGGATCAAATATGGACCAAAGCCCTAAACAAGATAATTTTGACGAGCAAACACTTGATCAACTGCAAGACGGCCAATCATTAACTTTCAATGAGGGCCTGGAACAGTGGGATGATTTAAGTTTGGACGGCGTGGAATTTCAATCCATCCAGCCTACGCCACAACAAAACAATGTTGCACAAGATCAATCGCAACAATACCAGTCTGAACCATATCCCAATGATCCCCTATCTGAACCTCCATTAATGGAAGAACCGCCAGTCATGCAAGATGATGGGTATCAAAATAATCAGTATGATCAGTATGAACAATATGATCAGCCTATGGGCGGTAACTCTGTACCTCCTGGGCACCCAGATTATGATTACGCTCCCCCTCTTGAAGATACTCGGTTAAACGATGATGAACCGATGTTTTTTGACGAAGGTGATTATGAGCGTAGTAGCTACCCGAACTACGAGAATGAACAGTCCATCATTCCTGAAAACACGTTTGATCTTTCCGCTGTCACTGTCAATGATTTAGCTGAACTTGATCCTGTTCTGATTGGTAAAGTATTTGATGCACTTGAGCAAAGAGATCCAGCCAGTCAATTAGAATTCTTTGCAGACATCGGGCTTGATCTGCAGAATGATGATGATCTTAAGTTTATTGCGGATCTGAATAAAATCCAGACTAAAAACGCACTGGAACAAGGATTAGGCAATATTGCTGAAAATAACAGTTCATTGCCAGTTGAAGACCGTGTATATACAACTGCAGACTCTAAATTATTCCTATCAGACAATGATCCTGATTTCCTCCTTTCCAAAGAAGACAATCCATTTGAAGCCGTTCAAGTGGCTGAAAAAACCCTATTTAACTTTGAGACAAAATCTTTTGTCACTCAGCCCTACTATGGTTTAAGCCTGAAGGGTGCAACTAAAGAAAATGCCCTCAACTTCCTGAGTAATCGTCAATTCGCGATTGAAGGCTTGATTAACCAAAACCAAGTCGTGCGTGAAGCAAAACAGCAGATCTACAACGAAGTTACGGGTGCACCGAATACCTATTTTTCAGGTGAATTAACCGATAAAAACCAAATTAACGCATTGATGCGCCAAGTGCGTGACTTTTGCTTAATTCGTGGGATTGAAGCTGAAGAACTTGGCTTAGTGCCAAAAACTATCGTCATGGATCAATGGCGTGTGAATAGCGACCATACAGCTGCTCGACTTGAACAACTTGAGATTCACTATCTTGAATTCAATACGGACACGTTAACCAAGGAAGTAATTCAGTTATTAGAAACCCGTGAACATAGCGACCAGTTACAAGCTGCTCTACTTTTGAAAGAACATAAAGAAAATCAGAAGAATAAAGAGACAGTAAAGGAAGATGTTGAATCAGCTGATCCGAATGCACCAAAAGGTACACCAAAGAGCACATTAAACATTGCTGGTGGTCCACAAGACAAAGCAAGTTTGGCTGCAAGTAGCGTTGCCTCTAAAAGCTTTAAGGATATGCGAAATGAGGAAGGTAACGAACGTCCTCCTTTAGCGCGTGAAAATAGCCACGGCCATCCACGCACGGTCGCTGATGAACTCGCTGCGCTCAGTGCAAAAATGATTGCAGTCATGATTGAACTGGTTAAGAAAACAATCAAGTTGATCATTGCAGCGATTATGGCCATGTTCAACAAGAACAAAAGCCTTGATAACCTGAAAAATATTTGGGATAAACCAATCAATCCTGATGTTACCGTTAAAAGTAACCATCCAGACGCACAACAACCCGAACAGCTTGCCAATACAGCCGATAAATCAAAATTGACTGAACCTGGTAAGAATGCCGATATTTTAAAACCGATCTCAAAAGAGCAAATGTTGCCTCTTTTAAACGATCCATATACCACTCAACTGAATAAAGACCGTGACGGCGTTACCTTAGAAGAATTCGATCTAAATGTCGCTAAAGTCTATGCCATTGACGGTGAACAATACATCGTGATTGATGTAGTCGGTAAGGATTCTGTCGAAGGTGTTGAATCCTCTACCCCATTTATCAAACTGGTTAAAGAAGCAGATTTACCGCCTCAAGTGGAAGGTAGCGATGCACCTACCCCGATTACGCCGTTCTATTTAGAAACGATTGAAGACAAAGTAACGTTTCTCTCAATTGAAGAACTTCACGAAGGCATTAAGTCTGAAAAGATCCATGAGTTTGAAGGTCGCTTTTTTGAACCCATTTGTTCTCAGTATTTAGAACAAGCACGTATGTTCCTTGGTGCCGAATATCCATTAGGGCAAGATCCAGAACAAATGACTGAAGAAGCCAAAGCTTCATACAAAGATCAGTTTATTCAACGTGCCTATCAATCAGGTCAAATGATTTCGGATCAAGTAAAGAAAGCCAAATCTAAACTTTCAAACCTTTTGGGTAAGTTTAAAGGCAATACTGCAGAACAGTCGGCAACTCAATCAGCACCGCAAAGCCAAGACCAAAACAATGACGGTAAACCAATGAACCCTTATGACAGTATTTATGTTGATCATGATTCTGACTTAGAAGCATTCTTTAAAGACCGTCACAACAATGTTTCTAATGCTGAAATTGAACAGTTTGTCGGTATGGTTTATGAAGATGAAACAACCCAAACCAATATGGTTGTTTTGGATATAGCTTCCGATAATCTGGATAAACGTGCGATCGTTGTGCCTCTTTCGGTGATTGAAGATCTCGAAAATATCACTGAAAAAGATGTGCTTTATCTTAAAAACATCGTGAATGAATCCTCTACCGTTCCACTGTATGAGCTGGAGTCTGTCGAGCCGATAGACGAGTTAAATGCGCTTGGTAAATTTTCAAGCGAATACTTAGACAAGCTCAAAGCCGATACCATCAACAATACTGCAGAACAGACTAATACTTACGCCAGATCTGCCGAACGTGAACTTGAACTTTCAAAAATGATTTTGGAAGGCAAGCTCAGTGTTGTAGGTGCTATGGTGAAAACGGATTACGGTCAATTCGTGGTACTGACTTCAGATTCGGAAGGTCATAAATCAATTGCACCCGAATACAACGCCGTGGCCATTACCAACCTTGATCGTCAAATTACCACGGAAGATATTATTAATGCCGGTATTACAACGATACCGCGTAAAGATATTTTAGAGTGGAATACTGTCACGGCGCTCAATGAAGAATCTGCCAATCAGGTGACTTATTTAGATCCTGAAGTTTACCAAGCAGTAAGTAATGCAATTCATCAAAATCGCGAAAAAGAATTGATTCAAACCTTGAGTACGTTACAACCCTCTGCAGCACTCAATAGCATCGGTTCAAAAATCATTACGCAAGATGGCAATACATATATTGGTCTATGCGCCAAAGATGATGGCAAATCAGGCGAGTACTACGCCGTAAAAGCTCCAGATAATCAACTCTCCCCGATTGGTGCAAGCTATATCAATGATGTTGGTGTTGAAGTCATTAGCCGTAGCCAAATTGCTGAATTTCAGAATGCGGAAAATAATCAGCAACAACTAATCAGCCATGATGTGTTTGTTACATTGCTAAATGCAGTCAATAACAGCAATGAACAAGAAGTACTTCACCTCTTCTCTAACTTGGACCAGGTGAAACAACAAATTAAAGATTCGTTATTCAGCGAAAAGGAAAGTGAAAAAGTGATTGAACAAAATCAATTTATTGAACAACTGAAAAACAATAACCTTGTGAAAGCCGATCACATTAACGCGCTTAATCAAATTGCTGATCAGATTCAAAATACGCAACTGAAAAATGTTGTTAAAGGTATGGCCTCAACCGTTATTGCGCCTGAAAACTCTCAAAACGAGATGTATGTTCAAAGCTTTCTACATCTCAACCAACGCCTAGACACGTTACAACAAGATTTAAAGCTACAAGCAGCATCAAATCTTATGAATGCTGAATATAAGCAACTTTTTGAATGTATGGATGATCATCTAGTACTACCTACTGCGTATGGTGATGCCAAGTTTGTAAACCTTAATAGTGTTGAGCCTCGTATTGTTGAATTTAGAAACTCGGCTGAAACAGGTCAAATCTTTGACAGCTTCAACTCCGTGATTGCTGAAACAGGAAACGTGGAAATTGCGCTTCAGCACTTAAAGCAAGAGATCTTAACCGATCACTATATCGCTGCGATTCATGAAGATGTGAAGTTACACCGTCTAGAACAGCAAGACATGGACAAAATCAAAGAAGTGAATCAGATCCTTGAGGCTGATTTTGATAAAACTGGCTTACGCTTAGAAGCGCTCCAAGATGGTTTGAATCTCAATACTAAAAACTACTTAGACCAAGTAAAGCTTGAGAAAAATACGACATCTCAATTTTTGAGTGACCTTGATAAGCATATAGATTTAGAAGTCGCACGTAGAAACGATCATGACAATGATCAAACATTGGGGCGTTAATCATGGATCTCTATAAAAACGTAACTGGCGACATCGATGCGATGATTACTTTTGATAAAATCTTAGGTGGTTTTGGTCAAAATACAGTGAATACCACGCGTGAGCGTGTTCAAATCAA
Source organism: Acinetobacter sp. MF4640 (assembly GCF_002018895.1). Lineage (NCBI taxonomy): Bacteria > Pseudomonadati > Pseudomonadota > Gammaproteobacteria > Moraxellales > Moraxellaceae > Acinetobacter > Acinetobacter sp. MF4640. Next base: position 41,624 of record NZ_MVOM01000023.1, read on the forward strand.
CTCTAAGCATGAAAAGGTAGAGCGTGAGATTGAAGGTGCCAGTCCGTACCTTAAAAGCGATTATGAGCTATTTGTCGAGCATCACAATATGTTGATGCAAGAGTATCGGGCAACTCAGCTACATTTACGCAATATCTTAGAAAAGAAAAATGAGGTTAAAAGCATTCAAAAGCTTGCGGATCTCTGCGAACGGCACCAGTGCTCCAACATCGCTCAATTATTCGTTGAGAAAAATGAAGATGAATATGTATTGCAATGCTTTCAAGACTTTCAGCAAGACTTAGAAAACAATAATGCTCTCCGAAAAGACTTTAATCACTTTTCAGACTCGTTTGAAGCCTACCGATACAATATGGAGATCTGTAATAAGCTTTCTGGTATCGATCAGCCGTTTACCCTTGAACGTCCGAATGACAGACAGTTGAATTTCGTTATCCATAGTCATGAAAACATCAATAAAACATTGTTGGACTATCAGGCGAAGATCATTGAGCAACAAACAACTGTGGACCAGCTCAAGCAAGATGCTTCCTATACTGCCCTATTTCCGATCGCAACCAATGATAAGAACATGTTCTCAATTGCAGCGACCGAAGTTTATGTAGAACAGTCACCGAAATATCAAGACTATCTTAAGGTCATTAAAAATGAGCTTAAGAACATAAACGAAACGGGTAAAAATACGTTTAGTCAGCATTACAAAGATACTATTACGCAAAGCAATCTTGTAAACGTTAAAACTAAAGAAAGCGCTTCAACTTATAGCAATGGGTTTTAATTAATTTTAAATAAAAACATTTAGGGTGTTTTAAGATAGAATCTAAATACCCTTTAATGGAGTTAAACATGATTCAAACTAAAATCACTGAACCGACAAGAACGCCGTTTAATCCTCATGGTTTTGCAGATGCAACGCCTTTACATGCGTTTTACTTGGAATTATTAGAAAAGGGATTGATCAATAAAGTTCTTGAAGAAGGTAATTTGGAATTTGAAAACCAAAATTTGTTCATGACGATCGATTGGGAATCAATAGACGTTCAAATGGATGCTTATACGTTTGATGTGAAATTAGATATTGTATGTGGCGTCATACTTGATGAACAAAAGGTCACGAATAGCATTCAAGTGTTTATTAATGAGCAAACTTTGTTTATAGCTTCAGCTAAAACCTTTAACCCTAAATCTGGTCTAACGCAAAGTCTTAACTTTGATATTCCTTTACGTGTTTTAAGTCAAATGGGCTATTACGCCCTACCTCTCAAAGAGGACTAAATCGTGGGAATGAGCATAGAAAGCCAAAACATAGCATTGTCTCAAGAGCCTACAACCTTTGTACCAGAAGCTTTTGTACACTCTATTAACTACTTTTGTCAGACCTTAGAGAACACTTTTCATTTTGATAAGCGTTCACTCAATTTCTTTGAATCAGGTACACCAAAAGAATACGGCTTGTATCTTACTGAACAGCATTGCCTTGTTTTTTTGAATGCTTGCAGTAGTGGCTATCTTGGCGAAACACGCAAAGTTACCAGCTTCACCGCTTTTGTGCTTTTAAATCAAAAAAATAATGAATCTGAAATGCTCGACATCACGTTAAACGATCCAAAACGTGTAGAGGAACATTTCAAAACTGCGTCTAAAGATCAGATCAATATTTACTTAAAGAACGTGCATGAATTAAGTAATTTTCTGAAAAATAAGTACTCGGATTCAGGTTTTTTAAAAGATATTGTGACTGAGGAAGGTTTTTCTAAAACCCTAAAGCCATTGGTTTTACAGGAATGCTTAAAAGAGGAAGTAGAGCTAATTAATACTTTAATGTGTTTGGTTAGTACTCAGTTTATATATATTACGACAGCTATTATTTTTAAGCGTCCTATTTTAAAAGAATTCATAAAACTATGTTTAACCAATGAGAAGTATATACTACAATATGGTGAAGAATGGTATTATGATTCTATATATAAGTTCGCTAAAAGGATATATGAGTTAAAACACCTTATAGCTACCTTATATTTGAGTAGTGAAGCTGTAGTAAAAGATGTTGTAGTGCTTTGCGAACTTGCTTCTAAAAAACATTAATCATAACTCTTTTAAAGGGCTAGATATGCGTAACAATCACAAGAAAGCTAAAAGGCTACAACAAGTTCGGGGCAATGTTTTAAGGACTAACCCTAATCTACAAAATGTTAAGCCAGCTTTTAAAACTAAAAGTGCTTTAAGCATTTTTGTTGCTACCGTTATTGGGTGTTCAAGTGCTATTGCAGTTCAACAAAGTTCCGTTGCTTCTGTTACCAGTAATACTCAAAACATGGGTAACTTAAACATCGCAACATCATCGACCATTGCAAGTAGCTCTGGTGGTGATACGCCTTTGTCGAATTCAAATAGCGGATATTATTCGTCTACCAGTTCTAATTCGTCATTCAACTCTACTGCTGCTGAAAACAACTTCATGGCGGTTAAAAAAGGTGAACAAGCAGCTGCTCAAAACATTCAAACCAATATTGAATCATGTGCAACTGATGGGATCGGTAAAGTCGTTAAAGACAACTTAGATCTACAAATGACGGTTTGGGGTCGTCCAATCGATATTAACAAAATGTTCAGTCCAGCTAGTCAAGGTGGCTGTTTTGCTGACATCGGTAAAATCATTGACCTTTCTGTGACTATTCCATCACTTGATACAATCATCAATGCAGCGCAACAAATGGTTGTCGATTACGCGACTAAAAAAGCGTGTGACGCAATGAAAACTGCAAGTACTGAACTTGTTGGCCCATTGAATGATGTTATAGGTGAAATCAACAAAGCTGGTCAATATACTGATGTATCGGGTGCGCTTGGTACTGCTGTGAATGGTCAACTTGGTAAACTTGATCCTGGTCTAGTTATGCCTAGCGGTGCTTTTGAGGGTGGAGATACTTATACAATCAATGGTAGTAGCTCGACTGGTCCAGTTTCTTATTCAACTGATCAAAAAGCCAGTACTAGCACACCGTCTAACGCAAAAACTTCAAGTTCAGAATCTACTTCTGTCACCCAATCAATTAAAGACTTTTTCTCTTAAGTTGGGGGTGGTATGAAAAATAGAAATAATCTGCGTAAAAGAAGAATTACTGTTAATCAGTTTTCACCTGTTAAAGCAATTGCGGTGGGTACTTTAACGGTTGGTCTATTATCCGTACCACTTTTTACCAATGCTTTTAGTCTTGGCACTATCCTTTCTGAGCTTGCAATACAAGCTCAGCAATTGATGGTACGTTCTGCTGTGCGTGTATCTACTCAACAAACAGCGGTCAGTGCAAATCAAATTGTTGATAACCAAACGCGTGATTCAGAAATGATCGTTGCTGGTATTCAAAGTGTCGATAAAAATATTGAGATCAAAAAAGCGATTTTAAATTCTGGTACAAATGCTGCCCTCCCTGATTCAGCTTTTTGTACGGCTCTTGAAGAACGTGAACAAACCGATCTCAATAGAAACTTAAAAGACTTTAACGTTTCTAAATACATGCAAGACGTTTCAGGGAAACTTTTCTCAAATTCAACAGATGAAGCAACCTCACCATATGCGTTTCACTTGGCGACCTCGTGTGGCGTAGAAGAAGCAAAAATGGGTGTCTGTAATTTGATTCCAAATGGTCTGCAGTATGGCGACATTGATACTGCTTTTGTTTTTTCTCGTTCTCGACTTTCTGAACAGCAAGCGACTGTTGCATTGAACTACTCGTCAATTGCATCTAACAACGTTGTTCCAGTCGGATTGATGGAATGCTCTTCATCAACTTGCGTTGATTTTCAAAATAAATACATGGCTGGAAGTACTCTTTCATCACTGGCTAACTATTCGGTGGCTAATAATGTGATGCAACGCACTACACCAAACTCCAATGCTTCAGCCAAATTCTTTGAGTAATGACTATGAGAAAGCGTAAAAATACTTTAAGACAGCCTAAAGGAAAATCAAAGTTTGTACCTGTCATTTTAGGTGCAACTTTGGTGATTAGTAGTCCTGTTTTTGCTGAATGGGCTACGGTTGGTTTGGGTACGATTATGAGCGAGATGTCTTCTCAGATTCCTAAGCATGCAAGCAACCAAGCAAATGATATTCAAAAAGTATCTCAAAGTACCCGTAGAAAGTTAGATGATTCGACTGAAAACATCGTTGCAGCGCTTAAAGTTGCGGTGAAGCAAAAGGCGCAAGCTGCTAACCAAATTACCGATGCGACAACTAAAAACACCCAAACTATTGCCTCTGGTATTCAAGCGCTTTTACAGTCAGATACCATGAAAAAAGCACAATTTGCTTATGGTGCCAATACTGGTCAAGGCTTTAAGTCTTGTGAGGTTTTGGCTGAAAATACAAATATGTCGAGTGCATCTGGTCAAGTGATTGATCAAGCAGCTGATATGGCGACTCAAACTTCTCAAGTCGGCGGTAAATTAGTTGGCTCTCAACAGGAAGTGATTAATCAACGCCTAAACGTGCATAAAGCTGAATTCTGTACGGTTGCTGAAGCACAAGCTGGTCAATGTACGTTGTCTAAATTACCGGGTGGCGATACCAATGCTTCCCTACTGTTTAAGTCTGTTGCACCTGGCTCAAAAGAAGCTCTTGCAAGACATTACGTGCGTGAAAACATTTTAGGTACACCAGATAAATCATTGTCTACTGCAACGGCACGTACTCCAGCTGGTCAAGATTATTTGCAAGCGACCAACCAAAAAACAGCTTTACTTGCTATGCCAGCGTATAGCTTGGCGGTTATTGACGCGCAAAATACAAAATCATTCAAAGATATTGACGGCAAAATGGTGTCTGCCAACGATTTGATCGACCAAACAATCGCACGTTACTACGGCGGTCCTGAAGCTAAAAAATGGCAAATGGCGATGGCGATGCAAGATCCACGCGGTCTACTTAAAGAAGCCAATATCATTAACGGCGTTTCTGTTTATTTAGATCTTCAAACTTACAAGCAAAGTTTGCGTGAAGAAGGTTTATTGTCTGCATTACTTTTAGCGAAATCTCAGCCGATAAAAGATGATGTGAAAACGAAATACGGCCAGTCAGTGAAAGTTAAGCTTTCACAAACTATGCCTCAATTTTAAGGAGACTAAATAATGCGTACTCCGAAAAGAACATCACGTAAAGTTATGAAAGCGCCACAAGCGCACGGCTCTCGTTCAAAAATTAGTGCACTCGGTTTAACCCTCGCCCTCATTAGTGGTTCTGCATCTGCTTATTACTGTGCTTCCGTGGGCAACCCGATGGCAGTAAATACCTTGAATATGCTTCTTCAACAGGCTGATGCGGTGGAAAGCGCTGCGTTACGTGCGTTGGACTCAAACTTATCTTTGGGCATTAAAAAGCAACAAGATGATGTGACGGCAGCGATTAAGATCCTGACGAAACAAGAGGCTGTATCTGCTCAAGGTATTTCAGATAACGCACATAAAAACGCACAAAGTCTTGTAACGGCGTACCAAGCTGTTAAACAAAGTGAGCAAATGAAAAAAGCTCAATTTGAGTTTGGTGCACATGGCCAAGCATTTAAAGCGTGTGAAGTTTTAGGCGATCGTGAACAAGCTCAACAAGACAATAAATCTGCTGATAGTTCAATTTTAAATAAAGTTGGCTCTGAAGTGATTGCTGCGCCTGGTGTCTACATGAACCCTCACAAAGCACAAGAAGCTATGTTACAAGCTCATAATGAGTTTTGTACCACTTCTCAGGCTGCGTCTGGACTATGTGGTGCTGCTGGTGAAAATGCTAGTCTAAGTTTACAAGCTTCAACTTTATTCACGACTGCAGCGCCAGACACGGCGATGGCTCGTGCTCAAAATGCATTGATCAACAACATGGTTGGTCTACCTGATGCCCCAATTGACGGAAGAATTGCGAAAACATCTGCTGGTCAAGATTATGTGATGGCTAAACTGGCGAAAGATGCTTTAACTTCTCCAGCAATTACCTCTTTGAAAGCAATTCAAGCGCAATACTCCCCTGTTGCTGGTGGTGGTACCAATAGTCATGATTCAAGTACCAAACTTGCACCGATGCAACACTTGGAAAAAAGTGTCGCTCGTTATTTAGGTTCAGGGCAAGATTACAAAGACTTTGCTAAATCACAAGCGATTAAAGATGAACGTGGTTTGATGGTCGATGGTTTAATTCAAAGTACTGAACGCTTGAACTTGCAATATCAACAATACAAGTCAAATGAACGTAAAGAAGCGGTATTGGCTGCGCTAGTTTCTGCTGAAAGCAAATTATCTGACGGCTCAATTGAAGTGACAGATCGTTCTAAGTCTACGGGTAACATTCGTAGGATTGCACTTTCACAAGCAATGGCAAGTAAATAGCCTGATTTTTTCATTATCAGACTGATAATGAAAAAAACTTAAAAAAAGGGATGGTTTTAAGCCATCCCTTTTTTTTGTTTAAAACCCTTTTAGATAGTTTCTTTATATAAATTCTCTTATAATCTTTAGTATATACCGTTCAAAAGTAACCGATGGTGCTTTGATATTTTAATTAAAAGATGCTTATACATATTGCCATGGAGTTTATATGTCAACTAAAAAGAAATGGTTGGATCTGAGTAGCTTTGGCGCTCAACTTGTAGTAACCCCTAAAACTGACTTAAGAAACCAAGCAGCCATTATTAAGATTAAAGATGTTGAGCTTTTAGAGAAAAAGTTGAACACATCCTTAAACAGCTTCTTAACAGGTTTAAAACAGACTGGAAAGTTTGTTTATATCACCAATGAGCAAAATAACGACCTTAGTTTTATGTATAAGAGTTCGCAAGATAGTCTCTCTCTTGCTGACATAAAATCTGTTTTTCCTTACGACTCTAAAAATGACCTCATTGAAATGGATATGTCAGATATATATCTGCAAAACCCAATGAGTAGTGCTGAAAAAAACCAGTGGCAATCCCTATTTGAACTCAATAATCAAAAGTCCGTTGTGCTTTACCAAGCAAAACAGCAAAAACCGTTTGCCCCAAATACAACCATTATGGGTGCGGTTAAACAATTCAATAAAGCAGATTTAGGCTGGAATAAGCTACCGACATTACTGCAGTCTGTAGATCCATTGCCGTTGGCTGATTTAGACAATTACGGGTACCAAGCAGATAAAACACTGACTCGTTATTATGTTGATAAAGAAGCAGCGCTAAATGCTGGACTCATAGAAGATACGATAGAGCCTATTGAACTAAGCAAACAGCTAGTGATTTCGGTTAATTCAGGCGGTGAAGTACTTGCCCTAAAAGATATTACGCAAATCCCTGAGCTGACCAATTATAAAATATCTTCACATCCAGCATGGCCAGCGTATAACAGCTTACCGAAGCAATTTATTGATATTCGAGAGCTGAATAAGGGGCTGAATACGAGCATTGATCCAATTGTGAATGCGCTCAGATCGGATGATCATGCCGTTAATCACCAAGGATTGATCAAGCTTCAAACCTTAGTCACGAAAATCAATGACTGTTTGTATTCATACGAAGAAAACAGCATCCCGTCAGCATTGGCACCATTTGGTATAGAAACAACTGCGTTACAGCTGGTGGACAATGATTGGAAAGTTTGGGAATACAACAACCAAACTTTAGATGTAGAAGAATTCGACCTTGCCGATAAGATTAAGGACCTGATTCAAAGCGTTCAAAATAATATTAATAATTTAAGAACATTTGATCCCTACTCTATTGGTGATAGCAGTTTTGATCGTGAATTAATTTCTGAAAGTTTGGATGACATCGGTACAAGTTTAGAAAGCTTGGATCTCAATCAAATTAAGCAAACCATACCGCCTGAACCTAAGGTTCCAGTAAAACGTTTGTTCAATCGAATTGATCACTTTTTTAGACACACCAAGTTTAAGCCGAACATTCCAGAACCAGTCATTAAGGACTCTTTGACTAAACTCGCTTTAATGCGAAAAATTAAGCAAGAATACCTACAAAAAATTGCAAAGCTCAAAGAAGAACGTCAAGCCATTGTTGAAGCGAAAGCAACACATACCATCAGTGAGCGTATTGAAAAAACGGTTGCGATTCAAGTCGCTGTTGCTACTGAAAATGCGTATGTTTTGGATCAGCAAGCCTATGACGATCAAGCTTATGAAATGGAATTGGCATTAAGTCAGTTAAACATTGCTTCTACGCGTCTGAACAATCTTTATGATAGTTTTTTTGATTCAGTGATAGACCGTGAAGAATACGGCACGGATCTTGATAACTTCCTACAAAGCGTTGTCACCGATGATGAATTGCAAGATGAAATGCAACGTCTATTGGATGAAGCGAACGAGTTTGAAGCTACTCACACCTCAAATGACATTGACATTTATCATTTCAACGTTGATCTAGGTGAAGAACCGAACGGGCTTTGGAATGAAGCTGTTAACCAGTTTGATGTGGTTCATTATTATGATGAACAAGATCAAGAGCTATCTGCAGTCGAAAAGTTTGAATATTCTATTTTGGGATATTCACCATCTCAAGAATCTGCAATGCCAGATTTTAACGATATGGTGTTCTCGAATGCTGTATCAGTGCTGGATAACAGTATTGAGGACATGATTGCGACCAGTGCTGAAAATGTAGGTAAAAACTACTTTTCATTTCATCAGCAAATGCCTCGTATTCTTCAACAACTGCATAGTATTAATAGCCAATTTACGGCGCTTGGTGATGGTGATGCCCATAGCATTGCATCACAATATTTATCGGATGAAAGCTTAGAGCGATTCTATAACCTGTTAGAACAGGACGGTAACTACAAGGGTTTTAATAAGCGCATCGATGTGGCTCATGTGCTTTCTGAGCTGAGTAGCAATATTGGCAACAATCCTGACTCCCCTATCCTTAACCGATTACCTGATATTAGGTCGCAACTCAATCATGCGATAAATGAGGAATTACGTGTACGCACGAATCCTGGTAATGCACTGGCCAACGCGATTGTTTTTGCTGCGACCAATGAAGTTTTGTCTTTAAAAGAAACACTCGAAAAAGATGAAATCTATGTGGTAGACAGCTTTCAAAACTATCTGCCTAAGGTGATACATAAAGACCACTTCAACTCAAATACACAAGAACAGCTTTTTGCCTTAAATAAAAAGGTCGCGGTAAGTATGGCGTATAAGCGCTATCTACAAGACTTTTATCAAAATGCCGTGGGTGAAGAGTCTAAATCTGAAGCGGTTACTGCCATTATTAATAATGAGCACAAGCATATTTTGACGGCACTAGGTTATCTAACACCGACCTACAATGAAGTCACGGCGCCAAAAGACTCGAAAATTGAAAATGTCGTCACGTTGACTGAAGAAGCGGTAAAAACCTACCTAGCTGAAGGTAACGCTTTGATGGTTGAGCCTGAAGTTACCGCACGTTCTTTGGCGGTGTATAGCAGTACGATAGCATCTGATCAGAACTTCATTCGCTTACTGCCGATGGATCTAGGTCAAAAGGTTAGTTCATTACAAAAGCAAAAAACCATTATGATTAATGGTGCTTCTTCGTTTGAACATATCCTGAGCTCTAATCCGATCAGCAAAAACAAGCTGACCTATGATGACCTTAAGAATGTAATTCTTAATCGTATTTTGACCAAGGAAGCGGTACCGAAATATGAAAAAGGCTTAAAGCTTGATATTGAAGTTAAGAATGTCTATGAGCATGCATCAAGTTTCTTGCCACTTGAAAAGACCGATGTTAACAGTGAAAATGACTTTGGCAATCTCTTTAAACATGGGCTTGTGCTTGAAGCATTACAATCGACTCCAGACTCACTCAAGAATGGATTTAACCTCAACCGTGATTTAATCAATTCTGCCCTACTGCAGTCATTTGAAAATCGTTCTATTGAAGAATGGACGGCACTAAAAAATAAATCCCTCGAGACAAAAACTGGATCTCTTTTAAGCATTATCACCAATCCAGAACGCATTAAAGAGTTTGAGTTTCCTGAGATAAATATTTATCTCACGGTTTCACCAGCTGATGAACAAAAGCACGGTGCGATTAACTTATATTTCAGCGGTGAACAGATTCCGTCTACCGATCGCTTAATCGTTAAATCAAGTCTGAATGACTTAGCTGCAGACGATAAGGCGCTGTTTAAAGCTTTGACGCTTAGCAATGATTCAGTTTTAAGTACGCAAGAGCAAATGCAGTACTTGATCGACTCATTAGAAAAACGCTATCAGATCTTCCAGTCGATCGAAAACCTACACCTTAAAGAAAAGGTATTGTTTAACCCTGAGTTGGACGATTACAAGGCATTAACTTTACGTGATGCCGATAATCAATACATCGATCCAACGGCGAAACAAGATCTAATCGATTTTGTGAAAAGCAATGATGTGATGACCAATGTTGATTTGATGAACGTCTTTACCGACTACATCAATCAAAAAGAAATGGATCAAGCGTTTGAAAACGGCTCCAAAATTATTGTGGCCAATGACGGTGCTGATTTAGTGATTTCTGTCATTGATAAAGACACACCAGTTTTACAGCATGATCAATTACGGGTTTTTGATAATGTTGAGCAGTTTGCTAAATTCAACGAGCGTGGTGGATTGTTTAAAGACTTCCAGTTAAACGGGATAAAAGCGCATCTTGTGGACCAAGTATTAAATGATCTTGGGTTACGTGAAAACATACTGCAGACAATCAAGGTGCCATTATCACCAAGTTTTGAAAATATTGATGTTAAAGGCCTTAATGAGATTGTGGCTGTTAATATTTCAACATTGGTCAATAAAATTGATTTTGCCTTTGGTGAAAAGCTACTTGAATCTAAAGACCGGTTCGATCTCGCGATTAAAGTTGCCGATGATCAAGCTCCGTTAAAACTGGCCATTGTGAATAATGCCGAACATCAGCAATTTGTTGATCAAGGCTATAAAATTCTTCCTACGCCAAAGCACCCGAACTCTAAGAACTTCTTAATTACTGATTTTGCAAAATCATTCAAAAAAGCAGAATTATTTAAGTCTCGCGATCAAGTATATAAACCTGAACATATGGTTCAAAGCGCACCTGTTGTAGAAGTTGCCCAAGAACCATTGGTTGAAGAACCGACCGTAACTGAGCCTGAAGTTCAAAAGCCTACTGAACCAGAAGTACAGGAAACAACGGTAGAAGTTGTAGAGCCGACTGAGCCAGTTGCTCCAGAACAAACATCACTGTTTGAGTCTGAGGGTAAGCCTGAAGCTGAAGCACCAAAAGAGCCAAAAACAACCAAACCGAAAGCCACTGAGCCACGTTCTGAAGTTGGACTTATTGAAGATACGGGTATGAAAATGCCTGGTGCGAAAAAGGATCTGTATGGTCCACGTTTATCGCTCAGTCAGATTCAAGATATGTCGCTTTTGCAAGTCAAAAACCTAATTACGCGTGACAAAATTTGGAAAAAGGAATCGGTTTTACAAGCAAAAGAAGCTGGTCGAGATATTTACATTCACTTGCTGACTGACGCTGTACGTAAGATGACGAATGATCAGCCACGTTATCCGCTTGAAAATGCCACTGAAGAACAGTTTAAAAAAGTAGGTGCTGGATACTATGACGCTGTTTTAAGTATGCGTGATGCATTAATGGAAGCAAAAACAGTTCGTGAATTTATTCCTAATGCATGTGATTTATACGTTCGTTTGAATGAAGACAAAGATCTGTTCACGGCGTTTAAATCATTAGATCGGTCATTATTTTCATTGGTAGAAAGCTATGCTGAATATGCTGCCACTGACATGATTATTAGTTCTGAATTGGCGAAAACCGATAGTAGTGAAGCACGTAAAACGCTCACTGAAGCACTTCATCATTTAAGGAAAGAGTTACCGCCAGTTAAAGGCACCTACTCTATCTATAAAAAAATACGTAGTGCGATTGATGCCAAACCGTTCCAAGACAAAGTAAAAGCGACTGTTACTTTTAGAAGTGGCAACATTATAGATTCGAGTACGCTATTTAGCAGATCTGATGCTGGTCTATCTGAACAGGTTATGGATCTGTTAACTGCTAAAAAAACCAAAGACGCAACTGCAGAGAATGATGATACTCAAGAAGTCTCGTTATCTGAAAAGAATGTATCGCACATTGTAGATGACACGGCGAGTACCTTAGATGCCCTATTCAAAGAGTATGCTAAGCCTCGTACTATGCGTAAGGCATTCAAGCTCAGTGATGTGGTTGTGACGGAAAACATTGCTTCACGTAATGGCCAAGATGTTACAGCACATACATTGCAAGCGACCTTTGGATTTAAAGCCGTAGAGTTTGGCGAGTACTTGAACCAGAGCGATCGTCAAATCGCGTTAAATAACGCATATGACGGTTGTTTCGCTCTTGCTAAGGCACTTGATATAGATCCGAAATTTGTTGGCTTTAACGGTATGTTGGGTGTTGCTTTTGGTTCGCGTGGACGTTCCGCTGCGATGGCACATTATGAGCCATCTAACCGTGTGATTAACTTAACCAAGAATTCAGGTTTTGGCTCGTTTGGTCATGAATTTTTCCATGCCTATGACCATCTCATTTTTAGTGCGATGACACGCAATCAACCAAAAATGATGATGGAAAACGTACAGCCTTATCTAACTCGTTTTGCAGAATTGAATAACATCAAGTCTGAGAAGTATGCCAACATTAACCAAGATTTGTTGCAAGCTGCAGCCAAAGTAAATCAAGCGATGTATTACTTGCCAATGAAAAAGGATGACTCGATAGAAGTACTTCGCACGAATCTTGAGAATCAAGTCAAGTTTTATGAAACCAGCATCAAAACGATTTTGGATAAAACATTGGTAGATCAACCTGACATTGTTGATTTGTTTACGCCAGATAGAGACAGCATAAAAGAGAAAATTAATACGTTTATTGCGGAACGTGGCAAGTTGCATACTGAACTATCTTCATTGATTAATTTCGCTAATCGTCATGAAGATCCTGAACTTTTCCAAAAGGACGCCATACAGCATAGACGTTATATGCACGTTGCCCAAGGCTTGCATAAGTTCTTGTCTGAAAATGAGTATCCAATCCCACGGACTGAGCTCAACAAATATATCTCGCAATCTCGTTCTGAAATTGATCATGATCGTGTCTTTGCAGCGCAAGTACTTGGTGCAGCGAACAGTACAGTCTTTAGATCAGTTGTATTCCGTGATTATCGACAAATGTTGCGTAGTCAGTTTGCGATATGTGCACTCGACTTCATCAAAGAAAACAGCCCTAAACCATTGTCAGATGAACACTTAAAGTTAATTTCTTTAAGCTTACAGACGAACGATCGCTTAACATCAACTAATCAATCTCAGCTAAAAACTGATTTCTACAAAAATGCGATGGTATTAGAGGGCTTAACAAGTGCTAAGAAGCCGTATTGGACGACCGCACATGAAATGTTTGCCCGTAGTGGTGAGCAGTACTTACAAGTGACCTTAGCAGAAATGAACTTGCGTAATGATTGGCTTGTTTACCCATGTCCTGAAGGTGGTTCATCTTCTGTAACTCAACCGCATGGTATAGAAAAAGATGCAATCATGAAGGAGATTCGCGAATTTACGGTGAAAGGCCTGGACTATATTCAGGAAAATATTGCTGAACTGCGTTTTGCTGATCATCAGCAGTATGTCAGAAATGCAATGCACTTCTTCCAACCGGGTACAGATCAGCATGAGAACCTAGTTAAATGGAATGAAGTCATTAATGAGATGTCTCAAGCTGAATACGATGAATATTGGACTAAGCTCATGACCAACATTGAAGTACAAGCAGATCCAGAATTAAGCAAACAAAAGAATAGCGATCCTGAATTGGCACTATAAGCAATTTTGAGATCTTGGATGCTATCCCCTGTGGGTGGCATCTTTTTTTATTTGGGTATCCGGATTATCTGATTGATCCTCTTCAGCCTACTCTACTGCCAATTTTCTGTTTCCACCTTCGCCTGAGTCTTCATAGCGATGCTGACTAGGGAGGACAGCGAGAGCTGGGCAAGCGTCAA